>JBAYZJ010000021.1:0-15257 GCA_041672565.1 Endomicrobiaceae bacterium | reverse complement strand
GCAGAATTGATGATCCTATCAACAGAGATACTCCTGTTGCAATTAAAGAATTGCTTGTTATGCCTGCCGAAAGCAAAAAACTTATTGATATTTGGGTAATACTTGCTATTATTGTTCCTGCCATAGATTTAAATGCAAGCCATTTGGATCTCATATTGTCTCCTAAAACATCATATACAGCGGATATTTCAACAAGAGAAGATGTTCCCTGCCAAAAATTCATTGAAATATAAAGAAGGAACAGAAATAAAGGATTGTTTGTTATTATAAAAGCAGAAAAAATTATGCCTGCTGCCGTAAAAAATATAGTTCTGTGGCGGCTGTTATCGGCAATATGACTAAATTTTCCTATAAGATTTGATGCAAGAGACTGTAAAATATTTGCGGTAAAATATATAGGTGCAAGGAATACCGGACTTAATCCGCTGTTAATGAATGAAGGCTGCAGGAAAAAACAAAAAATAACAAAGAAAATATTATTGGCAATCATATTGACGGCAGCCAGTAAAAGAGGTTTTTTGTTTGATAATAATATTAAAACCGGAGATATGATATCGTTTAAATGCTTTTTGATATTTATTTTTTCTTTTTTTACGGATTCTTTTTTTATTTTAACTTTATGCGTAAAAATAATTGCTCCCGTAAAACAGGCGATATCCAGTAAGCCGGCAATTGAAATTACCGTTATCTGATTTGTGAAAAAAGCCAATAATCCGCCGATTAATGAAGAAACAGACATTATTATCCAAAAAAGAGCAAGATTTGAACCGTATATTTCCTTAAAAGATTCTTTGTCCCCTAGAGTTTCAAGTGATTTGAATAAAAAAGGGCTCAGGCTGATATTTAACCCTGAAATTCCTATGACGGGTAAAATTTGTGAAGCAGTCAATAGAATAGGGGATAAACCTGATACTGCAAAACATATCGTCCCTACGGTATGAATAAGCAGAGAGATTAGTATAACTGTTCTTTTTGAAATTTTATCTCCGATAAAACCCGTCACCGCAGAGCTTATGAAACTTATAGGAGCAAGTGTTGAAAAAATCAATGCTATAAATTCTAAGCTGTATCCGTTAGACTGCATAAAAAGAGTTGAAAATGACGAATATAAATCAAAGCCTAGCATTAATTGTATAAACGGGAAATACTTTATATTTGATTCCATTTTTTTTATGTTTTCATTTTCTGAATAAGAGCCTTTGTATTTGTAAGTAAAAGGTTGTTTAAGTTTTGTAAAATACAATAAGGCGGCATTTTTTACTTTTACAAACCATCCTTTAATACTTAACTTATTACTCGTTAAAACTATATCAGACAAGTCAATTTGATCTTTGTCATGGTCGGTAAATATAAAAAATTTTTTATGATAATTTGCCCAACGGTTTATTTTTTTTATTATTTCCGTATCTTTCACGCCGTTATGTCTCAGTTCTTTTATCCATGTTAAGAGAAAATGTTGTTGTTTATACTTTGATATGCCGGATACAAGCAGACCGTCTGAAAGAGCGTCATAAGTTATGCCGATATCTGTTAATATGCGGTCATATTGCTTATTATTTTGAATTTTTGCATTGGGAAGAATAACGATATATTTTAATCCTGCTTTATTAAGCATATGCGTAATGTTATTGTGAAACCCGCCGGTTACAAGGATATTTACTTTTGATTTTTGCATATTCTTTTTGATAGCTTCAAAAAAAATAGCGCTTCTCCGGGTATTGTTTTTATAATAATCTGATAATAATTGATTTTCAAATATTTTTTTAATATATTCTTTGTTTATAATATTTGTTTGAAGATTATCGTTTATTAAATCGTTTCTTTCTTTGTTAATATCTTCCCATTCTTCATAGTTTATTTCCAAAGAGACATAGTCTGTTAAGTAATACAGCAGCCGGCTCAATAAAGCGGTTTTTTTTGCTTTATCATCGTTGAAAAGTTTATTAAACAGCTCTTTTTTTAATGATTTCTCTTCCTGTAAAAAAGTTTTAATATCAAAGTTTTGAATTAAATAAAATTTATATTTCAGATCTTCCGCATATCTGTATTTTTGTTTTTCACTTTCGTTAAGAAAAGGCTTTGCATATTCATACAACAAAATCAATGTTTTTTCATCGCTTTTGTCTTGTTTCATCTTTTGAATTTTTATATAGGAATCGGCAGAAATTTTATTCTGTAAAATTTTTGAAAGATATTCGGAGTCTTTTTTGATATCGGCAGAATTTTTTTTTGGTATATTTAAAATTTCAATAAAGCGTTTAATGTTTTTATACGATGTATCTGTTTCTATACCGTATGATAATGCGAGTTTTTTCAAATTTATGAAATATTCAAAATCTTTTTTGCGGTTTTTTCGGAATATTTTATCGTATAGTAACATGTCTTTGTTATAAAAAATATTTTTTTGTCTTTGAATGTCCCTGTTGATGATATCCAGATTTTTTAAAAAATATTTTTTGTAGGTTTGTAATTTATTAAAAATTTTTATATTTTTAATGTAAATATCCCAGCGTTCTATTCCGTATAACACGGAAGTTTTATTCATTGCTCCGTAATATTCGGTTCCGCTTAACAGTCCTTTTTTTATCATTTTATCCAAAATTATTTTTCTCGTTGTTAAAGGATATATATCTTTTAAAGGCGATAAATCAATTTTGCCGTCAGGAGCGCCTTCGGTAAAAATATATCCGGTTGAAAAATTTGTTTTCAGATAATTTAAAATATTTATAATGTTTTTTTGAGCAGTCGGTTCACAGTGCATATCATGAATAATAATGATATCCGGATTAATGGTTCCTGTTATATTTGTTTCAAAAAAATTTCCGTATTTTTTCGGTAATTTTTTTATAGTATTTACAGCTGAAATATTTTCGGGAACATTTTGTGGCAAGAAAGTTCCCGCAGTAATTCCGTTAGGCGTTAAAATGCAGATTAAATAAGCAATAATTGTTATTATAGAAATTGGTTTCATAAATATTTATTTTATTAGTGAATTACAGTTCTGTATCCTATAGTTCGTTTCTTTAAAGAAAATTTTAATTTTTTCAATATCAGACGGAAATAATTTTGACGTATCGTAAGTCGTTCTGAATTCATATTTTACTTTTGAGTTTTTAATTATTTCAATGCTTGTACGGATTTTTTCTATATCAACAGGTACGCATGTCAAAAAACTGTATTTGTCAAAAGGAGCTTTGATATCCATAGCTATAAAATCAATGAGCTTTTTATCGATAATTCCTTTAAGTATTTGAGGATTTGAGCCGTTTGTATCCAATTTGATAAGATATCCTATAGATTTAATTCTGCATATAAAATCTTCCAAATCTTCTTGGCATGTCGGTTCGCCGCCTGTTATTACCACGGCATCAAGCTGTTTTTTTCTTGTTTCCAAAAAAGACAATACTTGTTCGACTGGAATCGGTATTTTGAATAAATTATGATAAACAAGTTCAGGATTATGACAATATTCGCATCTGAAATTACATCCCTGCGTAAAAATTATTGCCGAAGTTTTTTGCGGAAAATCAATTAATGAAAATTTTTGAAAGCCTCCTATTCTCATAAATTTACCGCCTTTCTTATTTTATATTCTTCCTGTTTCCCTTCATTCCACTGAGAGACCGGCCGTAAGTATCCGACAACTCTTGAATAAACTTCGCATGTTTGTCCGCATGTCTGGCAGATTTGTACTTCGCCGGTTTTGTATCCGCATGAAGGGCATACGCTGAATGTAGGCGTTATTGACATATACGGCAATTTATAATTCGTAAAAGCTTTTTTAATAAATTCTTTAAGCGCAGCCGTATCTGTTATTCTTTCTCCGATAAACATATGCTGTACCGTTCCTCCTGTATATAGCGCTTGTATTTCATGCTGCAATTCTAGAACTTCAAATAAATCGTCTGTATAATTTACAGGCAGTTGAGTTGAATTTGTATAAAATGGAGGTCTGTTTTCTTTTACGGCATCCATGTTTGCAAAAATAATATCCGGATATTTTTTTCTGTCTATCTTTGCCAGTCTGTAAGACGTTCCTTCCGCGGGAGTTGCTTCCAAATTATAAATATTTCCTGTTTCCTGCTGGTATTTTTCAAGTTTTTCTCTCATGAAGTTAAGAACTTTTATTGAAAAGTCTTTTCCTTTTACGCTTGCGATAGTTTCTTTAATAAAATTTAAGCAGCATTCATTCATACCTAGTATACCGATGGTTGAAAAATGATTTTTCCAAAAACAGTTAAATCTTTCTTTTACGTTTCTTAAATAATAGCTCATATAAGGATAAAGATTTTGTGCTGTAAGTTTTTCAAGTATTTTCCTTTTTAATTCAAGACTGTCTTTTGACAAATCCATAAGTTTTTCCAACTTATTGAAGAAATCTTTTTCATTTTTAGAAGTGTATCCTAACCTTGACATATTAATAGTTACAACGCCGATTGATCCTGTCAAAGGAGATGCTCCGAACAAACCTCCGCCTCTTCTTCTGAGTTCTCTGTTATCTATTCTTAATCTGCAGCACATGCTTCTTGCATCATCCGGATCCATTTCGGAATTGATAAAATTTGCAAAGTAAGGAATACCGTATTTTGCCGTTATTTCCCAAAGCAGTTTTAGAGACGGATTTTCCCAGTCGAAATTCTTTCCGATATTGTATGTCGGTATTGGAAATGTAAAAACTCTTCCTTTCGCATCGCCTTCAAGCATTACTTCAAGAAAAGCTTCATTTAAAATATCCATTTCTTTTTGAAATTCTTTGTATTTCCTGTTTTGAACTTTTCCTCCGATTACGACGTTTTCTTCAGCGTAATGTTTAGGGACTTTTACATCGAATGTAAGATTTGTGAAAGGAGATTGGAATCCGACTCTTGTAGGAACGTTTAAATTGAATAAAAATTCCTGCAACGCCTGTTTCACATCTTTGTATTCCAGTTTGTCATAAGCTATAAAAGGGGCAAGCAAAGTATCAAAACTTGAAAAAGCCTGAGCTCCTGCAGCTTCACCCTGCAATGTATAAAAGAAATTTACAATTTGTCCTAAAGCCGTTCTAAAATGACGTGCAGGTATTGATTCGACTTTTCCGGCGACTCCTTTAAATCCGGTCAGCAGCAGATCGTATAAATCCCAGCCGACGCAGTAAACTCCAAGAATTCCCAAATCATGAATATGGAAATCACCGTCTGTATGTGCTTTTTTTATTTCAGGAGTGTATATTTTATTAAGCCAATACATTTTGCTGATTTCAGAAGATATGTAATTATTTAATCCCTGTAAAGAATACGACATGTTGCTGTTTTCATTTACCTGCCAGTCTTTTTTTGACAGATATTGGTCTATCAAATCAACATTGAAATTTGACACTATATCTCTGATTTTTGAATGTTGTTCTCTGTATAAAATATATGCTTTTGCTGAGGCTTTATACGGCGATGTTAAAAGAACTTCTTCAACTACATCCTGGATTTCTTCAACTGAAGGATTGTTTTTTTTGAATATTTGCTGCAGTATATTGACTACTTTAAAAGTCAACTTTAAAGCTGATTGTTCGTCAAATTCTGAAACTGCCTGACCGGCTTTATAAATTGCCGCCTTTATTTTTTCAGCATTAAACTTTTCTGTTTTTCCGTCTCTTTTTGTGACATTTTCAAAAAATTGTTCAATGTTCTGCATACATCCCCCTATTTGTTTTTTACAAATAGTGGAATGCACCCTGGTTTTCTTAATTCCACAAACAATATATCCAAGTTATTCCGCGACAACTTGCAATTATATATATTCTTAGTGGCAGGTCTTCTGACTCAGGGCAAAAATACCTACTTGACTTGCCTTCCCACTTGTAATACAAACAAGCAGTGGTTTTTCAACATTTTGTTGAAAGTCTTTCGATTCCCTTCACAGCACCGGGAGTGTTTTCGATTTTCACGAAATTTCCTATTAAGCTTATTTCAAGCACCAGTAAGTTTTATCTTTTTGTGACAATTTGATTATAAGCTTTAAATTTTTATTTGTCAAACAAAAATACAATATATAGGTTTTTTGTTAAAAGAAATAACGATATATTGTATTTTTTTATTAGTATATTAATGCTTTTGTATTTTATCCGCAAACTTTATATAATTAATAAATATGTTTACAAAGAGGTTTTGATGGAAGTATTATATATAATAGACGCCAGTGCTTATATACACAGAGCTTATCATGCGATAAAACC
Organism: Endomicrobiaceae bacterium; assembly: GCA_041672565.1. Classification (GTDB taxonomy): domain Bacteria; phylum Elusimicrobiota; class Endomicrobiia; order Endomicrobiales; family Endomicrobiaceae; genus Praeruminimicrobium. The sequence continues at coordinate 9,049 of JBAYZJ010000021.1, read as the reverse complement.
GCTCAGTACGTCTAAAGGCATTCCTACAAATGCAGTATACGGCTTTATCAAATTAATTAATAAAATAAAAAATGAAAAAAAACCTGATTATATGGCTGTCTGTTTTGATCATCCTTCAAAAAATTTCAGGCATTTATTGTCACCGGATTATAAAGCAAACAGAAAAGAGATAGAGACTGATTTGATTAAACAAATGCCTGTTGCCAGGGAAGCGGTAGAAGCTATGCAGCTGTGTCTGCTTGAAAAAAGCGGTTATGAGGCTGATGATATAATAGGTACTCTTGCAAAAAGAGCCGAAGCGAAAAAAATAAAAGCTGTAATTGTCACAGGAGATAAAGATTTGTTCCAGCTTGTTAATGAAAATATAAATATATGGAATGAATCAAAAAATATTATGTTTGATAAGGATAAAGTTTATGAAAAATACGGAATATATCCTGAACAAATAGTAGATATGCTGGCTCTTATGGGCGATGCGTGCGACAATGTTTCGGGCATTAATGGAATCGGAGAAAAAACAGCAGTAAAGTTAATCCAAACTTACGGTAATATTGAAAATATTATAGCAAACGCATCTTTTATAAAAGGGAAACTTTCGGAACTCGTAAAAAACGGCAGGGAAAGCGCTTTGTTAAGCAAAAAACTGGTGCAGCTTGATTTGAATGTTCCTTTGGACGTGTCAATGGATGATATAAAATTTAATGATAATCTTTTTTGTAATGCGACGGATTTTCTGAAAAAATATGAATTATACAGCTTTATCTGTAAAAACAGCGGAGAATCTATAAGTGAACCTGTAGTTTATCCTGATATAAAAAATATTCAATATGAAAAAGACAATATAATTATTAAAAATAATGTGAAAATAATTAACAGCATTGAATCTGCAAAAGAATTGAGCGGGAAGATGTTATTCCGTAAGGAAATATCCGTTAATTTGGAAACAACCGGATATGATATCATAAAAGATTTTATAGTCGGCGTGTCATTTTGTTTCGGGGATGATAATAATTATTATATTCCTTTTAATCATAATGATTTTACCATACAGCAGCTTAATCAGGAAAACTTTATGGAAATTTTTAAATCAGTGCTTGAATCGGATAACATTAGATTTATAGGATATGATTTTAAATTTATAAAACATATGCTGCGCAAAATAAATATTAATATTAAAAATATTTATTTTGACGCTATGATAGCTTCTTACTGCATAGATCCTTCAAGCGAACATACGATAGAACATATGGCTGATAAATTTTTAAATTATCGCATATCCACCGGAGAGGCTCTTTTTGGAAAAGGCTCTAAAAAAATCAGCGTTGATTCTTTGAATTTGGAAATATTATCTCAGTATTCATGTTCAAAAAGCATAACATTATTTCATTTAAAAGATATTTTGTTAAATGAAATTTATAATAAAAAACTTAATGATTTGTTTTTCAATATTGAAATGCCGGTTGTATCAGTTTTATTCGACATGGAAAAAAACGGAATAAAAATTGATGAAAAATTTTTAAATGATTTTAACGGCAAAGTGGCTGAGGAAATATCTGTTGTTGAAAATAAAATTTATAATTTAGCCCGTGAAAATTTCAATATAAATTCACCTAAGCAGTTAGCAGCAGTATTATTTGAAAAATTAAAAATTCCTGCGGTAAAAAAAACAAAGACGGGATATTCTACGGATGAATCCGTACTTGTCGAATTAACCGAATATGATATTGCAAAAGAAATTTTAAAGTACAGAGAATTACAAAAACTTAAAAGTACATATATTGATTCTATGGACAGATATGTAAAGTATGAAGGTAAAAGAATACATACAATATTTAATCAGGCTGTCACTACAACGGGCAGACTTTCTTCATCTGAGCCTAATTTACAAAATATTCCAAACAGGACTGATTACGGCAGACAACTTCGTAAAGCTTTCATAGCAGATGACGGCAAAATATTTGTTTCAGCCGATTATTCGCAGATAGATTTAAGAGTTTTGGCTCATATTTCGGATGACAAAACTTTAATAAAAGCTTTTAACAGCGGTGAAGATATCCATACTGCGACAGCTATGGAAGTCTTTGGCATAAATGATAAAAAAGACGTTACAAAAGAGATGAGGATGTCGGCAAAATCAATAAATTTTGGGATAGTTTACGGAATTTCGGCTTTTGGATTATCAAAACAGTTATCTATAAATGTAAAACAGGCAAAAGAATATATAAATATGTATTTGACAAGATACAACGGAGTTAAAAATTGGACGGTGTCAATTATAGAAGAAGCGAAAAGAAACGGATATGTAAAAACATTAACAGGAAGAATCAGATATATACCGGAAATAAATTCAACCAATAAGCAAATAGTTGCTTTTGGAGAAAGAATGGCGTTAAACACTCCTATTCAGGGGACGTCTGCCGATATTATTAAGATAGCTATGGTAAATGTCTCAAAAAAGATAAAGGAAAAAGGCTTGAAAGCAAAAATACTGCTTCAGGTTCATGATGATTTGCTTTTGGAACTTCCGCAAGAAGAAGAAAAACTTGTTATTAAAATGCTACAATATGAAATGGAAAATGCTATGAATTTAAAAGTGCCTCTTTCGGTTGATATTAAAAAAGGCGAAAATTGGGCTGATATGGCGGGTGTATAATGATAATAGGACTCACGGGAAGTATCGCTACAGGCAAGAGTCAGTCATCTAAAATTTTTAAAGAACTTGGATGTTATATTATTGATGCTGATAAGATATCATGGCTTTTAACAACAAAAGGCAGCAGAAGTCTGAAAGATATTGTTGATAATTTTGGGACTGATATTCTTACCGCGCAAGGTTATTTGAACAGAAAAAAATTAGCGGATATTATTTTTAATGATAAACAGTCAAAAAAAGATTTGGAAAGAATTCTTCATCCGCATATTATAAAAAAAATAAATGAAATAATCGCAAAAAAATATGAATGTGTCGATATTATAGTTGACGCGCCTTTATTATTTGAAGTAGGATTAGACAGAATCTGCGATAAGATTATTGTTATTTATGCTGAATATCATCTGCAGTTAAACAGGCTTATCAGAAGAGATAAAATATCAAAAGAGGAAGCCGTACAAAGAATAGATTTACAAATGCCTATCGAAGATAAGATGAAAATGGCAGATGTTACCATAGATAACTCTTCTACGCTTGCAGATTTAAAAAAGAACATAAAATTTATATACAAAGAATTAAAACACAGGCAGTAAATATTATTTTATTGTCAAAATAATGTGAAATATTATAAAATTAGAGTCCAAAAATAACAAATAATTCAATAACCTATCAAAATGGATGAAAAATTTTAACGTTGAGTTAATCTCTTAACGATTTTGTTTTTAAGATATTGCGTAAAAGATAATTTGAAATTAAAAATTGGGAGTAAAATTAAGATAATGTATAAAAAAATTGCTATAGTCGGAAGACCTAATGTCGGTAAATCGACTTTATTTAACAGATTTATAGGAAGAAAGAAAGCCATTATCCATAATATTCCCGGAACAACAAGAGACAGAAATGATTTTGCTATAAAATGGAAAGATAAAAATTTCATTGTCACAGATACTGCCGGATGGAGCAGTAATGTTTCAGAATTTTCTCATGCTATGAGCCAACAGCTTGATATGGCTGTCGACAGCAGTGATATTATTCTTTTTGTCGTAGACGGTAAAGAAGGAATACATCCTTTTGATCCGATTATTGCGAAATCCGTAAGAGCAAGTATGAAGCCTGTAATTTTGGTTATAAATAAAATAGATACTTTTGCCGAAGAAGTAAAAGTTTATGAATTTTACAAATTAGGGTTTGATTTGCTGATTCCTGTTTCTTCCACGCATGGAAGAAACATGGTTGAATTGTTGGAATCTATTTGCGGACTTATAGGTGATGATAATACTGAAGAACAAAATGAAGAAGTTCTTAAAATCATTTTTGTAGGCAAGCCTAATGTGGGTAAATCGTCACTTGTAAATGCTATAGTTCATGAAGAAAGGTGTATTGTTCATAACACGCCCGGAACGACAAGAGATTCTTTGACGGTGCATGCAACTTACAATGATACTGATTATTTGCTCATAGATACCGCCGGACTTCACAGAGGGAATAAAACAAAAGATGATATGGAATATTTGTCAAACTTAAGCACAAATTATGCTTTGGACGAAGCTGATATAGCTGTTTTAGTCGCGGATGCTTCACAAGGGATAGGAGAAACAGAAGCAAAGATTGCCGGAATGATAATTGAAAAGAAAAAACCGTGTATTATTGCGGTAAATAAATGGGATCTAATAGAAGATAAAGAAGAAAAAGTAAGGCTGTTTCAAAATCAGCTGGAAGAAAAACTGAAGTTTTTAAATTGGGCAGATATTGTTTTTATATCGGCTAAAACAGGACAGAGAATTGACAGGATTTTCAGGCTGGCTCCTTTAATTTATAAAGAATATTCAAGGCTTGTGACACAGGAAGAATTAAATGATGTTATAAGACATGCCGTAGCAAAAACTCCTTACACAAGAAAAGGAAAAATATTGAAGATTAAAGAGGCGGAACAATTAATTTCTAAGCCTCCTACGTTCAGATTTTCAGTAAATGATTTAGAATTGCTGCATTTTTCTTACAGGAGATATATTGAAAACAACTTAAGGGAAAGATTCTCTTTTAAAGGAACTCCTATAGTTTTAAAATTCAGACAGTTTGCAAAAAAGGAGTCCAAGGGAACGGTAATTTAAAATGGATACGGTTATTTATTTAGTTTTATCATATTTTTGCGGCTCAATCCCTTTTGCATATATTATTTCAAAAGTTTTCAAAAAAATTGATATAAGACAATGCGGATCAGGTAATCCCGGGGCAACTAATGTTTTTAGAGTCGTGAGTAAACCTTTAGGAATTTTAACATTCTTTTTAGATGCTCTTAAAGGTTTTATTCCGGTATATGCAGCAATTACTTTTAATCAGCCTGTTTACTTTCTTTTAGCTGTTGCGCTTGTGACTCTGCTCGGACATATTTTTACTGTTTTTTTAAATTTTAAAGGAGGAAAGGGCGTTGCAACAGGCTGCGGTATATTTATGGCTTTTGCTCCTGTTGTAACTTTGATATGTTTTGCCGTTTTTGTATTGGTTTTAGTTTTATCAAAATATGTCGCTCTTTCATCTATTAGCGCAGCTGTTGCTCTTCCCGTATGCCTTGCCGTTTTTAATAATTCTGATATCATTATAATATTTGCGTGTTTGGTATCCGCTCTTGTAATAATAAGGCATATAGAAAACATAAAGAGAATTTTAAAAGGCACTGAGAATAAAATCGCTTTTGGGAAAACTGCTAATCAACATTTAAGAGGATAAATATGAGAATAACTGTTTTGGGAGCAGGATCATGGGGAACTACTCTGGCTTGTTTATTGTCTGATAACGGACATGATGTTTCTTTATGGGAATTTGACGCAAAGATTGCGGATAAGTTAAATTCAGAGAGAATGGTTCCTTTTATCGGAGGAGCTGATATTCCAGGCAATATAAAAATTTCAAGTGATTTGAAAATATTGGAAAATACTGATGCCGTATTATTTGTAGTTCCGTCGCATTTTCTTAGATCAACGGTTATGTCAATAAAAAAACTGGGTATTGATATATCGGATAAATTAATAATAAGCGCTACAAAGGGTATTGAAACAGAAACATTATTAAGAGTTTCTGAGATAATAGAAGAGATTTTTCCTTTAACAAAAGATAAAATTGTCGCTCTGTCAGGTCCAAGTCATGCCGAAGAAGTGTCAAAAAAAATACCTACTGTCGTTATATCCGCTTCTAAAAACGAGCAAAAAGCAAAACAATGCAGAGATTTATTTATGAATGATTATTTTAGAGTATATACTCAGAGTGATATCGTAGGCGTTGAATTGGGAGCGTCTTTAAAGAATGTTTTTGCTGTTGCCGGAGGAATTGTAGACGGATTATCTTTCGGGGATAATACTAAAGCGGCAATAGTTTCAAGAGGATTAAAAGAACTTGTCAGGCTGGGTGTCGCTTTAGGCGGAAAAGAAAAAACTTTTTACGGACTTTCAGGCGTCGGCGATTTAATGGTTACATGCTTTTCAAAACATTCCAGAAACAGAAATTTGGGAGAATTGATAGCATGCGGAAAAACTTTGCATCAGGCCGAAAAAGAACTGCAAATGGTTGCCGAAGGCGTAAAAACGTCAATAAGCGCATATGAACTCGGCAAAAAGTTAAATATAGAACTGCCTATAATAAATCAGGTTTATGAAGTCTTGTTTAAGAATAAAGATTCCAAGCAGGCTGTATATGATTTAATGACAAGAACTCCAAAATCAGAGTAATAGGAAGAAGGGGTGTATTATGACAAAAAATGATTTAGTCGAAAAAATTTCTAATATTTTACCGTCTAAAAAAGATGCGAATACCGTTGTTAATGCATTGTTTGACGAGATGGTTTCTTCTATAAGAAACGGTGAAAAGGTTGTTATAACCGGTTTTGGAAGTTTTAATATGGTTACAACTGAAACTAAGAAAGGAAGAAATCCTAAAACAGGAGAATCATTGATGATTCCTCCAAAGAAAAAAATAAGGTTTAAACAATCAAAAGATATGTTTAAACAGCAATAAATTTTTATTATGTTAAACATTGAAAAAAAATATTTGACTATAGGCGAAATCTCAAAAATTACTCAGGTTCCCGCATATACATTGAGATATTGGGAAAGAGAATTTAAGCTTCTTAAACCCGAAAGGCATTCAGGATTGAGAAAATATTCTTCTTCCGACGTTGAATTAATAAATAAAATAAAAGAATTACTGTATAAACAAAAATTTACCATAGAAGGCGTTAAGAAACATTTAAACGGTGACAAAAGGAAAAAAAACGCCAATCTTCATGGCGAATCTTTTGAAATATCAGATTCAAAAAAACTTTCTGAAATAAAAGAACAAATTTCCGAACTCTTGGCTATTTTAAAAAAATAATAATATTAAATAATTTTTAATTAAAACTCTTAAAACACAATATGAAATATTTGCTGCTTATTTTACTTTTTTTAACTTTGCAAATTCAGCCTGTATACGCTGTTTATGTAACAAATTCAGATCACAGCGTTTATTTAAATTCAAATTCAGCCGAATTTTCTCAAAAAGTTCAATGGATTAATTTAGATTCTTCAATAGATTATATTAGTCCGCAAGTAATGCAATACACAGGTTTTCTGCCTGAAGATTTAATAACATTGGAGCCTGATTATTTTTCAGAATTTGATTATATTCCAAATACTGAAAATCAATTAATATCACAGGATAATATTAAAGATTTGGTTTTTATCAAAAGCGAAAATAATGCCAAAATTCAAGTTACATATTCTGATGTTTATAATAATGATATAACTGACGGTTATCCGAAAATGTATTACAGAAAAGATTCTTCTTCTGATTCATGGATAGAAATATCTTTCAATAGTATTGCTTCTGATAAATTTTACGCTGATATAGCAGCTGATTACGGGATATATGATTATTTTGTAGTTGCGGATAATGATTCTTATCCGGATATATATACTTCGCCGACAAAAACTTTTGTGGTTACGGAAAGACCTCATTCTTTTATAAATTTGAATACAAATTTACAGGATGAAAAAGCAAATCAAAATGTAAATGTTAAATTTAATTGGTCTGCATCAAAAGGGGTTGAAAGTGATATATTGAAATATATTTTTTATATAGGTACTGACAGCAATTCAATGCAGTCTCAAGATTTAGCAACGGCAAGCAGTTATACTGCGGATATGTTAATGTCGAGAACAAGATATTATTGGAAAGTTGAAGTAGAAAATCAATACGGAGCGAAATTGTTAAATCCGGTAATTTATACATTTGTAACGCTTGGAGAAATAGCAAGGGTATATAATGCTCCTAATCCTTTTAATCCTCAAGCAGGTGAAAAAACAAGAGTTTTTTTTGAAATGCCTGAATCCGGATCTGTCCAAATGAATATATATTCTGAATACGGAGACAAAATTTATCATGTTTCATATGATAATTTGTCTAAAGGAAGCAATGAAATTCTTTATGACGGTAAAGATGATTACGGCAATATATTATATAACGGTACATATTTGTGTATCATAAAAAAGAAGTATTCAGGACAAACAAAAACCGAAAGATGCAGACTATTAATTATAAAATAATTACTATACTTACATTGATTTTAATAACATCAGCAGATTTATATTCTGAGGGTAAAAGGAAAAATTTTCTTTCTCACGGACCTTCCGTTTCGGCTTTTTCGCAGGGAGAGACTGTTTTGAATAATATTGACGATCCTGCCATAATATATCATAACAGCTCATTAATGTCTTTTTTTAATTACAATACTGTTTCTTTGTCAAGGTATAATTTATTTGACGGGACATCTTATAATGCTGCATCTGTAAGTCTGGGTATTTTTGACAATCTTGCTGCAGGTTTTTCATTTATAAATTTATCAAGCGGAGATGTCGAATTAAGAAAAGATCCTTTTGATAAAGCAAAAATAGTTTCGACAAATCAATGGGCATATATACTTGGTCTTTCGTCTTTAATTAGCTCTATAGATACGGCAGTCGGTTTAAATATAAAATATATATCGGTTGATTTATATGAAAAGAGCGATTCAGGGACGTCTTTGGATTTGTCTGTTTCAAAATTTTTTCATAATGTTGACTTGAAATATACGCAGGTTGTTTTGGGTTTTGGAATATCGGCCCAAAATATTTACGGGACGGGAATAAAACTTGATAAATACAGAGAAGATTTTCAAAAAATTTTTATACTCAGTTCATTGGTTGCAATACCTACGAGATTTCATTTTGACAGTCATGATACTTTATCGTTTTCTTTTGATTTAAAAAATGAAGATTCTTATAATGAATTGTTTACGGGAGTAGAATATAAATTTTTAAATAAATATTCCGTAAGAAGCGGTTATTATCCTGATCATATTACTGCCGGCTTAGGTATTGAACTTTCAAG
>JBAYZJ010000020.1:0-16198 GCA_041672565.1 Endomicrobiaceae bacterium | reverse complement strand
TTTCAACGTCTTTGGCTTTTGTAACTCTTTTTGCCGTTCCGCCGTAGGCCTCAACCAGTTTTACAAAATCGGGTACGTAAACAGGACATTTATCGCTCGGAGTATTGCATAATGCAGGGCAGTTTTTATTTTTTCTCAGGCATGTATTGGAATATCTTTTGCCGTAAAACATTTCCTGCCATTGTCTTACCATTCCGAGAAATTGGTTATTTAATATAAAAATTTTTATATCAACTCCGTATAAAGACGCAGTCGTAAGCTCCTGAATATTCATCTGGAAAGAACCGTCGCCTGCAATAACTATAACGTCTTTATCGGGATTTCCTATTTTAGCGCCTATTCCAGCCGGAAAACCAAATCCCATTGTTCCGAGACCTCCGGAAGTAATGAAATGTCTGGGTTTTGCGGTTTTATAGTACTGCGCGGCCCACATTTGATGCTGTCCGACTTCAGTCGTGACGATGGCTTCGCCTTTTGTTATTTCCGATATTTTTTCAAGTATGAACTGCGGTTTAAGTCCTTTTGTTTTATCATAAACTAATGGAGCTTCTTTTTTCCATTCCGCTATTTGTGACAGCCATTTTTTGTTTTCTTTTGAAGTTGTCGTTTTTATAATTTCTGTCAAAATACTCTTTGCATCTCCTACTACAGGTATATCAACTTTAACTATCTTTGATATTGAAGTGGGATCTATGTCTATGTGAATAATTGCAGCGTTAGGGGCAAAACCGCAAACTTTACCGGTGCATCGGTCATCAAATCTTGCGCCCGCACAGATTATTAAATCGCTGTTTTGAACTGCTTTATTAGCCCAATATGTTCCATGCATCCCAAGCATACCCAGATTCAGTTTTTCTTCGCCTTTGAAAGCTCCCATTGCAAGAAGCGTAGAAGTTACCGGTATATTTGCTTTTTTTGACAATATTTCTATTTCTTTTTCCGCACCGGAGCTTATTATGCCGCCGCCTATATAAAGAACAGGATTTTTGCTTTTATTTATTGCGGCTACGGCTTTTTTAATTTGTCCCGGATGTCCGTTAAATTTAGGCTGGTAAGAAGCTATATGAACTAAGTCTTTCCATATAAATTCACAGCTTGCTCTTTGAACGTCTACTGGAATATCTACAAGAACAGGGCCCGGTCTTCCGCTTTTTGCTATGTAAAAAGCCTGCCTTATTATTGTTGTTAAATCTTTTACGTCTTTAACCAAGAAATTATGTTTTGTAACAGGTCTTGTAATGCCGGTGGTATCCGCTTCCTGAAAAGCGTCGTTTCCTATAAGAGATGTTGCAACCTGTCCGGTAAAAGCTACTACCGGAACGGAATCCATATATGCTGTTGCAAGTCCGGTTACTATATTTGTTGCGCCCGGACCGGAAGTGGCAAGACATACTCCTACTTTTCCTGTAGATCTTGCAAAACCGTCCGCCATATGTGAAGCGCCTTGTTCATGTCTTGTTAAAACAAACTTTAATTTTGAACCGTGTATCTTATCAAAAATAGGAAGCAAAGCTCCGCCAGGCATGCCAAAGACAACTTCAACATTTTCCTTCAATAAACTTTCTACAAATATTTCCGCACCTGTTTTGATCATTTTAATATCCCGCTATTTTCATTGTTTGCAGTTATTTCACAATACTGCTGTATACCATGATATTATAACAAAAAAATATATAAAAAAAAATCTCCATCCGAATAATAAAGATGGAGATTTTTTTAACGCGTGAGAAAAAGACTATATAGCTTTTTCTCCTTCTTCTCCGGTTCTGATTCTGATGACTCTTTCAACCGGATATACAAAAATTTTGCCGTCTCCTATTTCTCCGCTTCTTGTTGTCTTTATAATAACATTTATAACTTTATCAACCATCTCATCCTGTACGATTACTTCAATTTTGGCTTTGACGACAAATTGAACACAATATTCCTTGCTTCTGTAAATTTCTTTATGTCCGCCTTGTTTTCCAAAGCCTTCAACATTGGATTTAGTAAGACCGTTAACGCCGATTTCTTTCAAGGCATTTTTAACGTCTTCTACCATATATGGTTTTATTATTGCGCTTACTTTTTTCATTTTATCCTCCTTGTTTATATATTATAACTAAAATCTATATCCGCTTTCACCATGCTGCGATAAATCGAGACCCTGAAGTTCTTCTTTGTCTTCGACTCTCAATCCAAAGAGTTTGTCTACTATTTTCAACAAAATGAAAGAAACTATAAACGAATAGCCTATTGAAGCCAACGCGCTTAAAGCCTGGATTTTAAGTAGTGCAAAACTTCCGTCCGCACCTGCAGAATTTACAAGTGTCGTAGCGAAAATACCGGTTAACAAAGCGCCGACCAATCCGCCTACGCCGTGTACGCCTACAACGTCCAAAGAATCATCATATCCGAGTTTTTCTTTGAAATTAACGGCGAAATAACATACCAACCCGCCGGCTATACCGATAAACATCGCCGAAATAGGCGTAACGAATCCAGAAGCAGGAGTAATCGCAACAAGACCGGCCAAAGCTCCAGAGAGAGCGCCAAGCATTGTAGGCTTACCTTTTAATAACCACTCAACAAACATCCATGCAAGAAGAGCGCTTCCTGCGCCTACGTGTGTTGCTACAAAAGCCGATGCTGCCAGCGATCCGGCAGATAAAGCGCTTCCTGCGTTAAAGCCGAACCAACCGAACCACAGAAGAGCAGTTCCCAACAATGTCAAAGGTAAACTGTGAGGAGGCATGCTTTCTCTTTTATATCCTCTTCTTGTTCCTATTACAAGTATAGCGGCAAGAGCGGAAGTACCTGAAGCTATATGAACTACGAGGCCTCCTGCAAAATCCAATCCGCCGAGATTTCTTATCCAGCCGCCTACTCCCCATACCCAGTGGGCAAGAGGGCAGTAAACTATTGTGAGCCACAAAACCAGAAATATAAGATATGATTTGAATTTAAATCTTTCAGCAAAAGCGCCTGTAATCAAAGCAGGCGTTAAAATAGCAAACATCATTTGAAATATCATAAACAGCTGATGCGGAATCGTTGAAGAGTAATCAGGGTTAGGATCTAGTCCCACGCCGTTTAAGAAAGACCATTTTAAACTTCCTATCACATGACCCACGTCAGGACCGAAAGCAAGACTGTATCCGTAAACAATCCATACTATAGTGATTATTCCTAATGCAACAAAGCTTTGCATCATTGTTCCCAAAATATTTTTTCTTCTTACCATACCCCCGTAAAACAAAGCAAGTCCGGGAGTCATTAACATAACCAATGCAGCGCAAATGAGCATAAAAGCTGTATCTCCGGTATCTACTTTAGGAGTTTCCGCCTCAATAGATTCTTCAACAACCGCGACAGCCGGAGCCGAATCTGACGCTAATACGACTTCTTCCTGCATTACAGCTGTGTCCTCTGCTTGTACGATATTAAACGCAAACAGAGAAATAAAACAAAACATCACTGCAAAAAATACTTTTTTCATTTTACCCTCCTATTTTATTAAATTTAAAATGTAACCGTCAGCATAAGTCCTGCTTCAGAATCTTTGCCTTCATCGATATTTGATTTAAACTGTGCTCTTACTAAGACATTATCGTACAAGTAAGAACCTACTACGCCGCTGAGATATCTGTTGATTTCTTTCGGCTGTGTATAAGGTTCGACATAATCAAGTCTTGAACCTACATACAGTTTCTTTTCCGATAACAGATTAACGGTAACTTGAGAATAGAATCCTATTCTGTTTATGGATTCTTTGCCGGCGCCGGGTGTAAATTCGGTTTCTCTGTTTGCAAACATTACTTCTGTTCTGAAATCAAGCAAATCATTTTCAAACTTAACGTCTGGTCCAAAATAAGATACTGTATCATCGTTAGAAGGAGTGGTAGAATCGCCGAGTACATAATCAGGACCTTTTGCAAGCAATCCGTTTGCTCCTACTGTCAAAGAGCCTATTGTCTTACTTACCCTTGCATAATAAGACTTGCCGTTAATAGTGTTATCCGTAGGAATATTCATATAAGCGGCATTTACATCAACTACGGAATTTCTTACGACAATTCCGACTCCGTCGCCTCTCAAAACATAACCGCCGAAATAAGAAAGCGACATTGAAGGCAGTATTGCAAATTTTTCATCAATTATACATATAGGGTTCTGATATCCGTAATTTATGATTTCCCTACCTACATGTACGCTTAAAACGTCATTTACCGCATAAGATAGAAATGCGGTATCAACCAAAACGGTTGTTTCATAGTTGTTTTTATCGTTGTTATAATCTTTATTGTTTACGGCCAAAGACAGATAAACAGTTAAGTTTTTCTGAATTTCTTTTTCGGCGTAAAACTGCATGTAAGAAAAGTTTAGTTTTGAATCTCCCTCTCTCTCTTCAGATTTGAAAGATGCGAAAGAAGTAAGATCTCCGCTGAATTTCCAGCCAGATAATAAGCCGGATACTGAAAGTTCTTCGGCCTTTAAGGCTGATGATGTTGTGACTGTTAGCAATAATGCTGCAAAAACTGTAAATAAAATTCCTTTTTTCATTTTGAATCTCCTTTAATAAAATTTAACAAACGAAACAAAAAATTTGTAAGTACACCTCCTTGTTTTTTTGCTCCTTTGCAAAATTATTTAAAGCAGTTGTAAAAACAGATATAAAAAAACAGCCCAAAAGATACGAAAATCAATCTCTTGGGCTGCTTTGTCCAAATTTGTTTATATTATTTAGAAAGAACTTAAGCGTTTAATCTTTTTTTGTCTATTTTAGACGGATATTTCCCGTCAAAACAGGCACAGCAGAAATTATTCGGTTTCCCGTTTCCGCACGCTTTTTTCATGTTATTTATGTCAAGGAACGTCAAACTGTCAACATTTAGAAAATCTTTAATTTCTTCAACGGAATTTGCCGCCGCTATAAGTTTGCTTTTCATCGGAGTATCTATCCCGTAAAAACACGGCGATATTACCGCCGGCGATGATAAAGCCAAATGTATTTCTTTCGCTCCAGCATTTCTCAAAGTGGAAACAATTTTTTTTGCAGTCGTGCCTCTTACGAGCGAATCATCAATAAGAACTATTCTTTTTCCGTTTATAACATCTTTTATAGGAAACAATTTCAATTTTGCCGTTATTTCTCTCATCTTTTGAGAAGGTTTTATAAAACTTCTGCCTACATAATGATTCCTTATAAAACCTGTCTGTAAATCAATTCCTGAATATTGAGAAAAACCCTGCGCTGAAAATATTCCGGTATCAGGCACCGGCACTACAACATCGGCTTTTATATGCTTCATTTGCTGGGCTAAATATTTTCCCATGTCAACTCTTGCGTCTTTTATATTTCTTCCGCAAAGCATACTGTCCGGCCTTGAAAAATACACCTGCTCAAAAATACATAATTTATCTTTAGTTTTTTTTGTAAACTGTAAAGATTCAATGATCTTCCCGTTTTCAATTACTATTATTTCTCCGGGTTTTATATCTCTTATAAACTTTCCGCCTATTGCGTCTATTGCGCTTGTTTCTGATGTAAGAATGTAAGAACTTCCTACTTTTCCCATAGCTAAAGGTCTGAATCCAAAAGAATCTCTTACTCCTATCAGTTTATTCCCGTGTATAAATACAAAGGAGAAAGCTCCTTCCAAAGCTTGTACGGACTTTTTAATAATTTGTCCGATACTCTTTCCTGTGTTTTCGGCAATCAAATGAGCAACTATTTCAGTATCCGAAGTATGATTGAAAATAGAACCGCTTTTAGCAAGTCTGTTCTTTATCTTTTCAAAGTTTGTAATATTGCCGTTGTGAGCAACGGCAATATTACCGTGAATACAATTATATACGAACGGCTGTGCATTAAGTAAAGAACTTTCCGAATGAGTACTGTATCTTACATGCCCTATAGCTACTTTTCCTGTCAGATTATTTAATATTTTTTCTTTAAAGATCTGTGAAACAAGTCCCATGGATTTATGTGTGTTATATATGTTGCCGTCACCGTTTGAGGTTATCCCGGCGGATTCTTCGCCTCTGTGCTGCAAAGTTATTAACCCTGCAAAAACTAAGGTAGCCGAATCAATATTGTTTTCTATCGCAAATACACCACACATATCTTCTCCTTGAAAAGCCAAGATGTCTGAGTACTGTGCTCTTAAGGACATCTTTGTCCGTATTATTGTTTTAAATTACAAGAACAATGCTGCTTTTTTGATACTTCTTTCGTTTTCTAATATTAATAATTTACTAGATATTCGTCAATTTCCCACTGATGAACTTTTGTCCTGTAAGCATCCCATTCGTTGATTTTAGCTTCAGTATACAATTCAAAAGCATGATCACCGAGAGCTTTTTTCATAAGCTCGCTCTTCTGCATAGCCTGAACCGCATTAATCAGATTATACGGCAAACTTTCAATTCCTGCTTTATTTTTTTCTTCCTGTGTCATTTTGAAAATATTTCTGTCTGTGGAAGCTTTAACCTGCAATTTATTTTTTATGCCGTCCAAACCTGCCGCCAAACATGCTGCGAGAACAAAATAAGGATTTGATGACGGATCCGGGCAACGAAGTTCTATTCTTGTTGAAGCGCCTCTGGCTGCAGGTATTCTTATAAGAGGACTTCTGTTTCTTGCAGACCATGCTATATAAACAGGAGCTTCATATCCCGGAACTAATCTCTTATATGAGTTAACCAAAGGATTTGTTATAGCTGACATAGCTTTTATGTTGTTCATTAAACCGGCTATATAGCTGTAAGCTTCGCTTGAAAGCTGTAATTTATCTTTTTCATCAAAAAATGCGTTTTTGCCGTTTTTAAATAAAGATTGATTTGTGTGCATGCCTGAACCGTTTATTCCGAATATAGGTTTTGGCATAAACGTTGCATGAAGACCGTGTTTCTGCGCTATTGTTTTTACTACAAGCTTAAATGTGTTTATGTTGTCGGCTGTTTTTAAGGCATCTCCGTATTTGAAGTCTATTTCATGCTGCCCTCTTGCAACTTCATGGTGGGAAGCTTCTATTTCAAAGCCCATCGCTTCAAGAGTCAAACACATATCTCTTCTTGCGCTTTCTCCTAAATCTATAGGAGCTAAATCAAAATACCCTGCATCGTCATGAGTTTGAGTTGTAGGTTTTCCTTTATCATCCGTCAAGAATAAAAAGAATTCCAATTCAGGACCTACATTAAATGTATAACCTAAATCGGCTGCGTCTTTAAGGTTCCTTTTCAAAATATTTCTAGGACATCCTGCAAAAGGCTTTCCGTCAGGAGTATAAACGTCGCAGATAAGTCTTGCTACTTTTCCGTCCTGAGGTCTCCAAGGGAAAATTACGAATGTGTCTGGATCCGGGTAAAGATACATATCGCTTTCTTCAATTCTTGTAAAACCTTCGATTGATGAACCGTCAAACATACATTTATTATCCATTGCTTTTTCAATCTGGCTTGCGGTAATTGCGACATTTTTAAGTGTGCCAAAAATATCTGTAAACTGTAAACGGATAAATTTTACGTCTTCTTCTTTGACCATCCTGATAATATCTTCTTTTGTGTAACCCATGATAAAGATACCTCCATTTTAAATTTAATTCTATTTTTAAAAACAAAAATGCTTAAAAGATTTCTCACTAACCTTTTAAGCACCTTTGCCCAAACTAAATATTTAATTTATAATAATTCTACAACAAAAAACTTTTTTTGTCAAGTACTTTATCAGCGTGCATGTTTTGTTTAAAAAATAAATAAATTATGTGTTTATAATAAAAAAAAGAACATTCTTTAAATTCGTAAAATTGAAAATACTTTCAGTTTTTGCAATAATATCGGCATTATGGGACAAATAAATCAAGTACATCCGGCAAAATTTTTCTTCGGGCTGATTTTTAATTCTTCCGTAAATATAGAAGAAGTCTATAAGGCTGTTGAGTTAGAATTCAATAATAAAATTGATATAAAAAGCGAAATTATAGATTTTTCTTTTACACGGTACTATAATCCTGAAATGGGGGAAAACCTTAAGAGGCAGTGGATTTCTTTTGAATCGCTGTTGTCTCCGGATAGACTTGCCGGAATAAAAGTTTCTACAAATAATTTGGAAGTTTCCATTTCAAAAAGCGAAAATAGAATAATAAATATAGATCCCGGTTATATAACTCCGGCAAACGTTATTTTAGCTTCTACTAAAGATTTTAGCCACAGAATATATCTTTCCGAAGGCATATATGCTGAAGTTACAACCATATATAAGAAGGGAGGATTTGTAAAACTGCCTTGGACATATCCTGATTATATTTGTCCTGCAGCGACAGATTTTATATTAAAAGCAAGGCAGTGTTTGTTGAAAAAATAAAATGCTCATCAGTAAATCGGTATTTAAATCTCTCAATATAAAAAACTACAGATTATTTTTTTTCGGACAGATAATATCTGTTATAGGATCATGGCTTCAAATGACTGCTATGCCGTGGCTTGTATACAGTATGACAAATTCTTCTATTTTACTTGGAACGGTTGCTTTTTTGAGCCAAATATTTATTTTAATAATTTCTCCGTTTGCAGGGACTTTTGCCGATAATTATAACCGGAAGAAACTTTTGTTTGTCACTCAGGGGCTTTTGATGCTTGAAGCCGGTATACTTACAATTTTAACTATGACGGGTACAATACATATATGGCATGTTTTTGTCTTATCCACTCTGCTAGGACTGGTTAATGCTTTTGATATGACGATAAGACAGTCTTTTATTATAGATTTGGTGCCAAAAGAGAATCTTATGAATGCGATAGGGTTAAATTCGCTTATTTTTAATACTGGAAGAGTTATAGGACCTGCAATAGCCGGAATTGTTATAGCAAAATACGGGGAATCTTTCTGCTTTTTGTTTAACACAATTTCTTATATAGCAATAATTATAGCATTAGCCCATATTATCCCTATCAAACACACAATTGAAGCCAATAATGCCAGATTCAAAGAGAAATTGTTGGCGGCTTCAAATTTTGTTAAAAGTAATAAAATAGTTCTTTCAATGCTGATAATTCTTGCGGTCAACGGCATAGTTACGGTATTTCCTATGGTTCTTATGCCTGTTTTTGTTAAAGATATTTACGGAATGACGGCAAACGGTCTTGGCTTATTTATGTCGGCTGTCGGAGTAGGCGCTTTACTTGCTACCATAACTGTTGCCGGTAAACAAAATACTGACAATATTGCGAAATGGGTCTTTTACAGCTCTTTGAGTCTTGGCATCGCCATAATGCTTTTCAGCCTTATAACAAACATATATACAGCTTGTTTATTTTTGGCGATAATGGGTTATTGTATGGTTGTAAGCATGAGTTTGACAAATACATATATCCAAATCAATGCTCCAAGCCAGCATAGAGGAACCGTGATAGGTTTTTTTATAATGGCTTTTTTGGGTTTTACGCCTATAGGGAGCATATTGGGCGGATATATGGCAAACGTGCTTGGCGCAAAGACTGCATCCTCTATAGGGGCGCTTGTAGCCGTAATTGTAAGTTTATATTTTAAAAACAGCTTAATAAAAAGCCAAAATTAGGTATAAAGCTGACTTTTTTGCTTTTAATAAGGTAAATATGGGATTATTTTTTATAAGTTTTTTAATTATCTATTTATTGTTGCATTATTATATTTTTGCCAGGCTTTCTGTAGTATTCAGGCTTGAATCAACCGCATATTTTATTGTATTGGTTTTAGTTTTTCTTTTGGCTGCATGGGGTATCCTTGCCGAATATTTTTCAAATAAGCATTTGGCGAATAATTTTCTAAAGACGTTTGCAGGATACGGATATATTTGGTTCGGCGTTTTATCAATCACGTTTTTTTTGTTTTTAGTCACAGACATAATTCATATCTTTGTAAGAAATAACCAGTTTATATATTATTCAACTTTAATATCATGCATATTGGCGGTTCTTTGTTCGGCATATTCGGTGTTTAATGTAATGTTCAGAGAGCCGGTAATAAGAAATATTTCCTTAAAAGTTCCGGGTTTAACGGTTGAAAGAATAAGAATAGTCCAATTATCTGACATTCATATAGATTATTATGCTTCTCATAAAGAAATTCAAAAAATAATTAAAAGGACCAATGAATTAAATCCTGACATCGTTGTGCTTACCGGTGATATTCTGGAAAGCAGAATCGGAGATAAATACGTACAGTATGATCTTGATAAAATAAAAACAAAGTACGGAATATTCGCAGTAAGCGGCAACCACGAATATTATATGGGTATAGATGAATTTTATTCTTTTTGCGGTAAAATAAAAGCAAATATAATTCACAATAAGAATATTGCGGTCGGAGATATTCTTTATATAGCGGGAATTCCTGATGCAAAATCTTCAAAAAGATTTAATTCTCAGCCTGCTGACATACAGAAAGCTTTGCAGAATATAGATTTTAAAAAACCTGTGGTGTTTTTATCTCATCAGCCTGATGCTTTTATAGAAGTTTCAAAATATCCTGTTTCTTTGCAGTTATCGGGACATACTCATGCCGGGCAGATTCCTCCTTTTGATTTAATAGAATATATTTTTTTTAAATATTATTACGGTTTATATAAGGAAAATAATTCATATCTTTATGTAAGTTCCGGAACAAGATGGTGGGGGCCTCCTATGAGGTTATTTTCAAAAAGTGAGATAGTCTGCATAAATCTATACAGGTAAAAGGCATAAAGATGAGACAGCCTCACGGGCAAAATTTTTTAATTGACAATAATATAGCAAATAAGATTGTTCAGTCTGCGGATATTAAAAAAACTGATATCGTTATAGAGGTCGGCCCCGGAAAAGGAGCGCTGACAAATATTTTAAAAAAATTTACGGATAATTTAACGGCTGTCGATATTGACAGAGAACTTGCAGAAAACATGCGTGAAAAATATAAAAATGATGCAAATATAACGATTGTTAACCGTGATTTTTTAAAATTTGAGCTGCCTGAAAAACCTTTTAAAATAGTCGCAAATCTGCCGTATAATGTTGGCACTGCTATTTTGCAGAAGTTTTTACCTTGTAAAAATTTTGTTTCCGCCGTTATTATGCTTCAAAAAGATGTAGTTGTAAGACTGGCTTCAGGTCCGGGAACAAAAGACTACGGGTATATTTCATTATTCAGGCAGTATTATGCGGATGCGGAAATGCTGTTTGATGTTCCTCCAGGGTGTTTTAATCCAAAACCTCAGGTAATGTCATCCGTAATTAGGTTTGCCAATAAAAAGCCCCGGGAACCCGACAATCTTTTATTTCCTGTTATCAAACATTGCTTTTCTATGAGAAGGAAAACAATTTTAAACGGTTTGTCTTCATTTCTCAAAAAAGATAAATCTTCTGCCGCGGGGATATTGGAGAGTGTGGAAATAGATTCTTTTTCTAGACCTGATAAATTGGCTTTGGATGATTATTTAAAAATCTGCAGCTTATTAAAGAAGTATTAAAAAAAGATTATTTTTTCTCGGAATTTATAAATTGGTTAAGTTTTTCTTCAAGTTTTTTTTGTTCGTTAAGCACAAATTTCATTGCATCCGCTACAGGGTCAGGCAGCTTTGCGTGTTCAAGATGGTCAAGTTCATACTGATTGTAACCTAACCCTATTCTTGCTGGTACTCCTACGGCAGTTGCATTTGCGGGAACGTCATGCACAACGACGGAACCGGCGCCTATTCTTACGTTATGCCCTATATTTATTGCTCCCATTACAATAGCATTCGAGCCTATAATTACATTATTGCCTATAGTCGGATGCCTTTTCCCTTTTTCCAAAGAAGTTCCGCCCAATACTACGCCTTTATATATAAGGACATCATCGCCTATTTCTGCTGTTTCACCTATCACTATACCCATCCCGTGATCTATAAAAAATCTTCTGCCTATGGTTGCTCCAGGATGAATTTCTATGCCTGTGAAATGTCTGGATATATGCGATAAAAATCTGGCAAAGAAGTAAAATTTATGTTTCCATAAAAAATGTGCAAATCTGTGAGCCCATATTGCATGAAGACCCGGGTAACATAACAAAACTTCTGCCCATGAACGCGCGGCGGGGTCTTTATGAAAAATCGTTTTTACGTCTTCTTTCAGCAAGCCTATTTTATTCATACCGTCATATTATACAAAAAAATAAAAAATTTTGTCATAAAATTTATGTTATGGTATAATACATAAATTATGACTATATTGATTGACGATTTGAATTCATCACAAAAAGAAGCGGTTTTGCATACGGAAGGGCCTTTAATAATTTTTGCCGGAGCCGGCACGGGTAAAACCAGAGTAATTACTTACCGTATTGCTTATCTCTTGGAACAGGGAATAAAACCTTACAATATTCTTGCCGTGACTTTTACAAATAAAGCCGCCGGCGAAATGAGAAAAAGAGTTAATGAGATAACTTGTAACTGCGGAAGTGATGTCAGAGTTTCCACATTCCATTCTTTCTGCACATATCTGTTGTCAAGCGAAGCAAAAACTTTCGGGATAGGTTCAAATTTTCTTATTTATGATATGTCGGAACAGGTCAATGTTGTTAAAGAATGCCTGAAAGAAATGAATCTTGACGATAAAAAATTTAAACCGTCATGGGTCGCAAACAAAATCAGCAGGGCGAAAGACGATTTAGATACACCGGTTGATATGCAGGCGGATTGCCAGTCAAGAGGTGATTTCTACGGTCAGACCGTAGGTGCAATATACGATTTGTATCAAAAGAAACTTCAAAGATATAATGCTCTTGATTTCGGCGATTTAATTATGCAGACAATTTATAAACTTGAGGAAAATCCTGAAATATTGTCTAAATATCAGGAAAAGTTCAAATATATTTTGGTTGACGAGTATCAGGATACAAACCACGCCCAGTATCTGCTGACTAAAATGCTGACGGACAAATATAAAAATATTTGCGTAGTCGGAGATGATGACCAAAGTATTTATTCATGGAGAGGCGCCGATATAAACAATATTCTTGATTTTGAAAAAGACTATCCTGATTGTAAAGTTGTAAAACTTGAACAAAATTACCGCTCAACTCCTAAAATTCTTTCAAAAGCATGGAATGTCGTAAAAAATAATTACGGCAGAGTCGATAAAAAATTATGGACTCAAAATGATGATAA
The DNA here is from genome assembly GCA_041672565.1 of Endomicrobiaceae bacterium. Lineage (GTDB taxonomy): Bacteria > Elusimicrobiota > Endomicrobiia > Endomicrobiales > Endomicrobiaceae > Praeruminimicrobium. The sequence goes on along the minus strand of JBAYZJ010000020.1, from coordinate 3,059 downwards.
GGGTAATATAAACGTATTTCAGAATATGAATGAAAATGACGAGGCTCACAGAGTTGTTGATATGATTTTAATAAATAAAACAAACGGCTATTCTTTATCCGATTTTGCGATTTTTTACAGAACTAATGCCCAGTCCAGAGCGCTTGAAGACGCATTGAGAAGACAGGGGCTTCCTTATACGATAGTAGGGTCTTTGAAGTTTTATGACAGAGCCGAAATTAAAGATATAATGGCATATCTTAAATTAATACATAATCCTGATGATAATATTAGTTTTAAAAGAGTCGTAAACGTTCCTAAAAGAGGTGTAGGAAAAACATCGATGACAAAACTTGAAAATTTTGCATCCGGAAAAGGTTTATCTCTGTTTGAATCGTTGAAATTTGCAGATTCGGGCGTTGTGTCAGGTTCATCACTTACGGCATTGAATTTTTTTAAATCCATCATAGAAAAAAACATCAGATTAAAATATGATAAAACCGTAAAGGGAATAATAGAAAATGTCATAAATGATACCGGATATATTAAAGAACTTGAAATATCGGATAATCCGGAAAACAAAAGCAAAATAGAGAATATACAGGAATTAGTGTCTGCTGTGGAGGATTTTGAAAGAAGATCTCCCGATAAGTCTTTATCCGGATATTTGTCTCAGATAGCTTTGGTAAGCGACATAGATTCATGGGAAGACAGCGAGGACAGAGTTACTTTAATGACTTTGCATTTGGCAAAGGGGCTGGAGTTTAAAAATGTATTTTTGGTAGGTCTTGAAGAGGGACTTTTCCCCATAGGAGAGTCTGCTTATGATCAAAAGGAACTGGAAGAGGAAAGACGTTTGATGTATGTAGGCATGACAAGAGCAAAAGAAAATTTATATATGACGTGGGCATCTGAAAGAACTGTTTTCGGAAAAACCAAATGGAATGTGCCTTCAAGATTTTTGCTGGAGGCAGGATTTAAAGAACAACTTTCGGACAGAACGGCGAATTCATATGCAAAGAATAATTATTTTGACGGCATATCGCAATATTCTGATAATAATGCAGAACGGAAGCGGAAAGAAATCACAGAGCAAACAGACAGCAGTCCGTATCAGATCGGAACAATGGTATCTCATCATGTTTTCGGCAACGGAAAAATCATAGAAAAATCCGGTTCGGGAGACGATTTAAAACTCATAATATTGTTTTCCGGAGGCCAATGGAAAAAATTACTCGCAAAGTTTGCAAATTTAACTGTTATTAAATAAACAATTTTTTTGTTGAAAAATAAAGTTAAAAAGGTTAAAATAAATATAAACTCAACAGCTTTATCAAAGGATATTTATGAGAAAAATTTTTTCAATCTTTTTGCTTAATTTAAGTTTATTATTTTTTTGTATTAATATTTATTCCGCGGAAGACTTTGTTTCTATCAGCGGAAGAATATCAAGATCTTCTGCGGCCGGTGTATCGTTGAATGATATTACCATAGATGTTACCGGAACAAGCAACATGAGAGTTAAGACTGACAGGTACGGGAATTACATTATACACGGGCTGCCTAAAGGCGGGACATACACTCTCACAATTTCAAAAGAAGGTTACAGCTTTTCTCCCAATGTAAAAACTTACAGAGGACTTACGGAAAGCAAGATAAATGAAAATTTTATAGCTGCGGTAAGCAATTATTCAATATCAGGAAGAGTGCTTGTAGGCGGCAAACCTGTCAGAGGCGCCACTATAATGATAAGTCAAAGGAATATAAAATATACTACGGATTATAACGGCGCATATGTTATAGATAATTTGGAATATGACGGTCCTTACACTGTTTCGGTAATTTCAGACGAGCATTATTTTGAGCCTTTTACCGTATCTTTTTTAGATAAGGATATTGTTCATGATTTTGAAAAAGATATTTATGCGTCAGGAAGAGTAACTTCTCTCGGGCAGGGTGTTGCAAATATTGATATTGATGTTAACGGAGTAAAATATAAGACTGATGAACAGGGTTTTTATAAAGTAAAAGGACTTAGGACAAACGGCGATTATCTTATTAATGTTTCAAACAGCAGTGATTTTGTAGTTTCTCCTAAGAATATATCTTTGAAAAAAATATCACAGGATGAAGAAAATTTAAATTTTTCCGTTTCAGGCTATATATCCGGTACTGTCAAATACAACGGAAAACCTTTTTCCGGCGCAGTGGTTAAAATCAGTGACAGACAAAAAGAATATAAAACAAATTCTGCGGGATTTTATAAAATCGATGATCTCGGAATAAATCAGGAATATAATTTAACGATATCCAGCGCAGGATACTCTTTCAATCCGCAGTCAAGAAAGATAAAACAATTAATTTCTGAATCTAATATCCAAAACTTTACTGCTTCGGTGTTAAAATATAAAGTAAATATTATTGTAATGCAAGGCAAAAAACCGTTGAAAGATGCGGTAGTTGCAGTAAAAGGAATTAAAGGGGTTTTTAAAACTGATGATAAAGGTAAGTGTGAAATAGCGTTGAATTACGGTAAAGAGTATGTTTTTTCAGTTAGTAAAAAAGGGATTTCTTTTGCGGAATCCAAACAAACTGTGAAAGATTTGGAAGGTGATACGGAATTAATATTTGAATCGTTGCTGTCCGTATCGGGTATAGTGAAGACCGTAAATACTCCGTTAAAAGATGCGGTTATATCTTACGGTGATAAACTTAGCGTAAAGACTAATAAAGACGGCAAATATGTAATAAATAATCTTAAACCTAATAATGAATATAAAATTTCCGTTTCAAGTAATAATTTTATATTTAACCCTGAAAAGATTGTTATAGATAACTTATCAGATAATGAAACAGATAAAAATTTTACGGCAAAAAGTAAATATAAAGAGGCAATAGAAACAAAATTCAAACAGGATTTAAAAGAACTGTCCGATAAAGAATCTAAAATAAAAGAAGAGGAAGCAAAAGCTAAGGAAGCAGAAAAAGCCGCCGAAACGGGAATGACTGAAAACACAGCAGATTCATCTTCTTCCGGAGCCGCCGGTCTTTTGGAAAGCAGTACGGCGGAACCGACAGAA
>JBAYZJ010000019.1:0-17196 GCA_041672565.1 Endomicrobiaceae bacterium | reverse complement strand
CTGAACAGCTGTAAGAATAAAGTCTCTACAAATCCTGAACCTGTTGTACCAACACCTTTTATTAGTCCAGCTGGGGGAACATACAAAGAACCTTTGGTCATTATCATGTCAACTAATCTGGATGGAGCAGACATCAGATATACCCTGGACGGAACTGATCCTACACGATTTTCAATTTTGTACACTGAACCCCTTTTTTTAGCCGAGTTTACAACAATAAGAGCCAGGACATTTTATGGAGACTACATTGCAAGTCAAGCTGTAGAGTCCGTTTATAACTTCGATATACCTATTATTCCTCAATTCGTTTTTGTTGAAGGAGGAACCTTTAGCCCTAATAATGGTAGCTACAGTGTTACTTTGTCATCATTTTACATGGCAAATTACGAAGTAACTCAGGTAGAATGGGCAGATGTTATGACAGGGAATCTAAATGAGATCCCAACCACTCCTATAGGTAGCTGGGGGGATCCGGGAGTTGCTGCTTGGTTCCCAATGTTTTACATTTCTTGGTTTGATGCCATAGTCTACTGTAACCGTCGTAGTATTCAGGAGGGGTTTATGCCTGTCTATGCAAAGTCGGATGGGACTGTCCAATAAAGTGTGTCTGGCTTGACAAAAAACAAGAGAACCTCCAGTTTGATTTTATCATATAAACAAAAGGAGGTCCTCATGGATTTTACCCGGTATCAATTAGAAAAAATACTGGATTCAGCCATTAATAATAATGGCATAAACACATTATTTGAAATCATGTTAAATTGTCTAATGAAATTTGAAAGAAAACACTTTTTAGAAAAAGAATCAAAAGAAAAGAACAAAGCAAATGGATTTAGGTATATTTCAGGGATTGGTCTTAATAAATCGTTAAAGCTTGCAATACCAAGAGATAGGTTGGGATTTTTTTATCCCTTAATATTAGGATTAGTAAAAAATCAAGAAGAAGAATTATCAAAATTAGCATATAATCTTTATGCTAAAGGTTTATCAGTAAGAGATGTCAGCGATGTATTTAATGATCTTTATGGTAATTCATATAGCAAATCAACCATCAGTCGAATGAATCAAGAATTTTTGGAAGAAGCAGAACAATGGAGAAACAGAATTTTAGAAAAAGAATATCCAATTCTAATCATAGACGCATTACACTCCAATGTTAGAAGAAATAATAGTATTGAAACGGAAGCCAGTTATATTGTCATGGCACTTCGTAAAGACTTAACTCGTGATATAATTGCAATTGAACATATACCAACTGAAAGTGCATCAGGATGGGAACAATTATTACTAAGTTTAAAAAAACGAGGCTTAGAAAAAGTGAACTTAATTATAGCCGATGGTTTAACCGGACTTGACCAAGTGATTGGAAAAGTGTTTAAAAATGCATTATTTCAAAAATGTGTTGTGCATTTAAAAAGAAATATGTTAAATCGTGTAAGATATACAGATAGAGAAAAATTAGCTGAAGATTTAAGTAAGGTTTTTGTGGTTGGCGACCCCTCATATACTAAAGAACAAGCCATTAAAAATTTTAATGAAACAATGATTAAATGGGGTCAATATTCTTCTTATTTTAAGAATGTTCTAAAAAATGTAAACATCATAAATTATCTGACTTACTTAGAATTTGATCATAGAATTCATAATATGATATATACAACAAACTGGATTGAAAGCCTAAACAAGCAATTCAGAAAGACTTTAAAAATCAGAAATTCTATGCCAAGTGAAGAATCAATACTACTTTTATTGACAAAAGTAGCTATTGATAAGGTTAATAGATATAATAATTACGCAATATACAATTTTAGATTTGACAAAAAACTATTTGAATTTAATTAGTAACACATAGAGTGATTTGAAATCTTTCTGGAGGTCTCAGACACACTTTATTGGACAGTCCCTCAAATGCGCATCAAAACAAAGTTTTCCTAACATCTAAAAAAATTCATATAATTTTCACGGACCGTCAAAATTGAAGTCATTATTAATTAGAAATATATTATTGTCAAGCAAAAAAATATTTTAAAAAAAAACTGCTTCTATGTCTAAAAAACTGTTTTATGTCCAACTATATAATATAGAGACTGTCTCGATTGTATACAATCTATAAAATTCAGCCTATTCTAAACAAAGTAAAAAAAGAGGCAAACAAAAAAGTCTGCCTCTTTTAAATTAATTATATTTATAATTCGTTTTCTTCAGCTTCACGAGCAAGTTTTTCTTTATGTTGGATAATATCAGGATGCATACCTGCTTCTTTACTAACTGCTTTAACGGGACAAACATCAAGACAGTTACCACATTTAACACATTCAAGTTGATTGATTGTGTATTTTTCTTCTCTCGATCCGGTAATACATGATGTAGGACATCTACGAGCACAAAGAGAACAACCAATACATTTATCTTTATCAATATTAAAATTAATCAAGTCTAAACAAACTCTTGTAGGACAAGATTTTTCGTTGATATGAGCTTCATATTCATGTCTAAAATATCTTATAGTTGATAAAACAGGATTTGGTGCAGTTTGACCTAAACCACATAATGAAAGCTGTTTGATGGAATTTCCAAGAACTTCAAGCTCTTCAATATCTCCCGGTTTTCCTTCACCCTTTGTAATTTTATCTAAGATAGCATACATTTGTTTTAAACCAATTCTACAAGGAGCACATTTTCCACAAGACTCATCAACAGAGAAATCAAGGAAGAATTTCGCAATGTTTACCATACAATTAGTATCATTCATAACAATGACACCACCGGAACCCATCATTGAACCTTTTTCAAGAAGATTCTCATAATCTATTTTTACATCAAGATGATCATTAGTTAAACAACCACCTGAAGGTCCACCGAGTTGAACAGCTTTAAATTTATGATCACCAACAATACCACCACCAACATCAAAGATTAACTCTTTAAGTGAAATACCCATAGGTACTTCTACTAAACCTGTATTAGCAATATCTCCGGTTAATGCAAAAACTTTAGTTCCTTTTGATTTTTCTGTTCCCATAGATGCAAACCATTCAGCACCTTTTTGAAAAATAGTAGGAACGTTAGCTAATGTTTCTACATTATTTACTAAGGTTGGTTTTTCCCAAACACCGGAATTAGCAGGATATGGAGGCTTAGGAGAAGGCTGTCCTCTTTTACCCTCAATTGATGCGATTAAAGCAGTTTCTTCACCACAAACAAAAGCACCTGCACCGGTTCTTACTTCAATATCAAAACAAAAGTCCGTGCCAAATATATTTTCACCAAGTAAAGCATTCGCCTTAAGATCAACAATAGCTTTTTTAATACGTTTTATAGCAAGAGGATATTCTGCTCTAATATAAAAGAATCCTTTTGAAGCACCGGTAGCACATGCAGCAAGCATCATTCCTTCGATAACTCTATGAGGATCTCCTTCAAGTAAAGACCTATCCATAAATGCTCCCGGATCTCCTTCATCTGCATTACAAACTATGTATTTTGGAGAACCTTCTGCTTTACGAACAAAATCCCATTTCATTCCTGTAGGGAAACCTGCTCCACCACGACCACGTAAACCTGATTTTTTAATTACATTAACGACTTCTTCTTGAGTCATATTTGTCATTGCATTACCTAAAGCTTCATATCCGCCCAAAGCAATGTATTCATCAAGACTTTCAGGATCAAGATATCCACAATTTTTTAAAGCAACCTTAACTTGTTTCTGATAAAAAGGAATATCATCTTTAACAGTTACGGGAACTTCTTTATCTTGTTCCATTAATCTCTTAACAGGACGACCTTTTAAAAAGTGTTCAACAACAATTTCTTGAACATCTTCTACAGTCACTTTTTTATAAAATATTCCTTCAGGGTAAATCATCATAACAGGACCAAAATCACAAGGACCCATACATCCTGTCTCTATTATATTTACTTCATCAGAAATATTATTTTCTTTCAATAACTCAATAAATTTCTCTTTAATCTTAAGTGAACCGGCTGAAATACATCCTGATCCACAGCAAATTAAGAGATCTATACGCTTTGTTGGCATTTAAATTACCCTCCTATTCTTCTGTAGCAATCACATATTCAGCAACGGGATTTCCATTGATTAAGTGTTCAGCAACTACTTTTTTAGCTTTTTCTACATTCATATTTCCGTAAGTAACACGTTTTTTACCGTCTTCAACTACATCAACAACAGGTTCCATAGAAGAGAATCCTTTTTCACCGGTTTGTGTAACTAAGACATCATTTAATCCTTTTGCAGCAATTTCATCAAGGAATGTTTTCATAACATCTCTTGCTCCCATAGCAATACCGGAAGTTCCCATTCCGACAATTACTTTTACACGTACATTACTATTGCGTAATTTCATATCAGCTTGAGCTTTTTCACGGATTTTTTTAAGATCTGCTAAAGTTTTCATTAGACTTCCTCCAACTTTGTATTTTTTATTCCGTCATTAAAAATTTGAAAAAGAAATTGAGTAACATCAGGATAATTAATCGGGATATCACCAAGCTCTTCTTTAATCGATGGGGTACTTAATTCAAATATTAAAGCATCCCCATTTATTTGATTTCGATAAAATCTAATATCAAAATCAGTTTCAGGATGACCAATTATACACGTAACTACAGTATCAGCGACTTTACCCAATGGCATTCGGTCAATATGGTGATACTGAAATTCAGCATGTAATGAGGTACCTTGATTGACTTGTGAAGTCATCAAAAAGCTTCCGTTACACCATTCAGCGTTTTGCTTAAAAAGTGGAATGCCCAAACCAACTTTTTTCTGGCGTTCGCTTTTTGAAGTATAAAATGGATTTTGTGCATTAGCGAGAGTTTTTTCATCCATTCCACAGCCATTATCGATAATATCAAAGATGATTTTATCAGAAAATTCATCAATACCTACATTGATAGCAATATTTGTAGAACCTGCTCGAACAGAATTTTCTACAATATCCATCAAATGTAAAGACAAATCTTGCATAATTTATACATTCTCACGATATTTTTTTAAAACTTCGTTCAATTTATCTCTTGAATCAACTCTACCGTAGGTTTCTTCATCAATAACAAAAACAGGTGCAAGCGAGCAAGCTCCAACGCATCTTACTGCACTTAAGGTAAACAATCCGTCTTTAGTAGTTTCACCAATCTTAATTCCTAATTCATCTGAAAGCATTTGTAATATTTTTGGTGCACCTTTAACAAAACAAGCTGTTCCTGTACATACATTTATCATATGTTTACCACGAGGTTTCATTGAAAAGAAGTTATAAAAAGTAACAACGCCGTAAACTTGACTTACAGGTACATCAAGTTTATCAGCAATAAATTGCTGAACTTCGACAGGAAGATAACCAAATATCTCTTGAGCTCTGTGTAAAATTTCAATAAGTGGGTTGGTTAAAGATTTTTTTTCTTCAATAACCTTTTTTAATTCTTCATATTGGGCATTTGTGTCTTTTGCGACAGTGTTTGTCATGTTTCCTCCAGAATTTATTTCTATGATTTTAATAGTCTTCCGTTTAAGCCTTTAGTGGCTAACTCTATTTCTTTTACTGACCTGTCTTTTATAAAAAATTCTGTTGTTCCTAAAGCTATATCTTGAGGATAATGAGCATCAGAATTTCTTAACAGAGCATATTTTAAAAAGTATGGGAATTTTGTAAACAAATTTTCTTTATCACATTTTGCAGTTATCCCAATTGCTGGAAAATCAAGCACTTCCGGGATAAAACCAAGTTGAGCAGTTATACTATATGACATTGCATCTTCATGAGCAGGGAAGCAAAATCCGTCAAAAATGCGTATTTTTTCAACAGTTTCTTCAAGAGACCAAACTGATGAGTTTATTAATGCTCTATTTTCAAAACCTAAAAGATTTTCATTCTCATCAATCAAAACTTGATCTCCAAAAAAATCCGGATCGTTTTCTAAAGGAAGTAATGATAAATAACATTGCCTGTCAAATTTTTTTGCTTTCTCGTAATCATCAAACAATGCTATAATATGTACTTCTTCATTTGTTTGAACCTCAATACCGGGGAAACATTTAATGTTAAATTTATCAGCCTGAGCTTTATAAGCTTGGAAATTTGCCATACTATTATGATCTGTTATAGCAAACATATCAACCTTCTTCTCAAGTAGTTTTTCAATAACTACTGACGGAGACATACTCAAATCTCCACAAGGAGACAAAACAGAATGTATATGTAAATCTGCTTTGTACCATTTTAATTCACACATATTTATTTTCGAAAAAGAGTATATAATATTCCGGCAGTTTCAAAGGTAGTTTTACTTGTAGTAATCAAGCAAATATCTTCATCATTTGCTTTTTTAATAACTTGTTCATCAGGGACTACATTGCATGCAAAACAAATTGCAGGCATACCGGCTAATGATGCAACAGCTACAACATTTAGATGTCTCATAATAGTTATCCAAATCTGATTATCTCTGGCGTTGCCCATTACATCGCTTAATAAATCTGAAACATAGGCCCCGGAAACTTCAATATCTTCATAGTCTTCAACAGTTGAAATAACCTTAGCATCAACTGCTGTAATAAAATCTTTTAATAAAACACTCATTCTTACTCCAAATCTTCTTTATTTTTACATAAGATTAGGCAATCTTCTAATTTTGCATTACCTTGTACTATGTCTTCTGCCAAAGATTTACAAGATGGTGAACCACACGCTCCACAATCAAACCCGGGCAAAATCTTTAATAACTCTTGAATTTTTTTCATTTTATAAATTGCTTGTTTAATATCCTTATCAAGCTCCATCATTGAACGTGGTTCTAAAGGCATAACATCAAAAATACCTTCAAGATAACAAGAATATAAACTATCTAATTCATAATCTTCATTTTTTGAATACTTAATTAAGTTATTTATTTTACTCCTGGCGATGAAAGCATTTTCAACATTAAAGTTACCACCGACACAACCATTAGTACAACTTCTTAAAACAATATAATCATATTGATCCAATAAATGATTTTCAACTTTATGTAAGATATCAATTACGTTTTCGATACCGCTAACAGCAAGAGTACGAATCTTTTCAGTCCCCACGTAATCAGCTTCAAGCCCGGACAAAGCTCTGACTAAACCACGAGGGTGAGTCTTAATTTTTATATCCATTTCTTTGATTTTATGAAGGTGATTGCCTATTTGATTATATATATCTTTGATAGCTATTGCACCATCTTGCATTCTTTTATATGCTCCCTCAGGTTGATGAACAGCCGTTACTTGAGCAATACAAGGAACTATCAAAAAAATCCCAATATCATTTTCAGGTATCTTTTTTTCTCTTTGTATTAAGTCTCTGTAATACATTGACAATACGCTCATAGGGGCTTCAATATGGAAAAGGTTTGGAAGCAAAGAAGGAAATCTTAACTGTAAAAGTCTAACTACAGCCGGGCAATTACTTGATAAAATTGGTCTTGAATTTTGATGACTAGCAATATAATGTTGTTTAATTCTTGTCATCATTTCAGAAACGGCTGATTCTTCAATAACTTCATCAAAACCTACTTCATACAGTCCTTTTAAAGTCGTCTCATAATCAATATCTTCAGAAAACTGACCTGCATAAGAAGCAGAAACAATTGCAACTTTATAAGGGAAAGGTTGGATTATTGATAAAGGATCTGAAATAGGTTCAATTGCATTATACGGGCAAACATTAATACATTTACCACAATCTATACAACGAGTCTCATCTAAACATATTTTTGATTCTCTTACTCTTAATGCCTCTGTTGGGCATATTTTTACGCACTTTGTGCATCCTTTACACAGGTCAGTGTTTACACGAACTGCGTGAAAATATTTTTTCTCTTCCATAATTTACTTTCACATTCTATAAACTAAAAAAATATTAATAATTCTAATTCGGTATGATCATTATATTCAGAAACTATTTTCATATAATCACTATTCTTTTTAATATTTGGTAATCCTAAACCGGCTCCAAAACCCATTTCTCTGACTAAATCATCTGCTGTCGAAAAACCGGGCTCTAATGCTTTTTCTAAATCCTTAATCCCGTTGCCAATATCAATAAAAAATAATTGCACTAAATCAGAGAAAAGATTACAGACTATCTTACCACCTTGTGAATGTGCAGTTATATTTATCTCTGCTTCGTATGAAGCTACGGCAACTCTTCTTAATACTTCAGTAGAAACTCCCAATTTTTTTAACAATAATTTAATATCTGAAGATGCCTTACCGGAATTGACAAAATCTTTTTTATTCACTTCATAATCTATTGACATCTCAGGTTCGGGCGGATTATCCAAAAATTGTTTAATTGTAGATTCTTTTTCAGGCTTTATTGATTCATAAATTGCCATATTAAATTTTACAACTCCTTAAGCCTGAATTATATAATACACCTGATGATTTATAAAGAGTAAACTTTGTAGAAATTAAAGGTAAATCTCTCTCATTAGCCATTTCAATTAAATCCTCTGATGGCATTTTACCTCTGACAAAAACTATACCCATAACATCAATCATATCTGATAACCTAATAACTTGAGGATTAGTTAAACCGGTTAACAATAAGGTTGCTTCTTTTGTACACATTAAAATATCACTGATTAAATCTGATCCAAAGGCACAAGATATCTCTCTATCCAAATGCTCTTCATTAGTAAGCAATTCTGCTTCAAGCATTTCTACAATTTCTTTTAATTTCATCTTATCCTCACTTATTAATAATAGTATTTTTAATTTATTTATATTTAAAGGCAAAAAAAGTCAAGATAAAAATTAGTATTTTTTATTTATACTTATCATCTATCTAAATACCTCTCATCTAATACTATCTGAAAGCTTTTAAAGCTTGTTAAATAATACCTGTATTATACTAGCTTCCAACTTATATAAAGATTATTGATTGATATTCTTACAGTTAAGAAGTTTATAGTGATAGCAAGGATGCTAGCACAAAAAGATTATTCAACAGCTTAAAAAGTTTAACATATTAAGCAAAAATACAATTAACCTCGAGATTCCTTGCAAAAGCAATGTATAAATAATGCATTACTATGCTAATTTCTTACTAAAAACATTTGATTATGCTAATAAGATAAATAATATCGTATTAATGATACCTATTACAGTAAAAAAAGCAAGGTTAAAGTAAAGTAAATATTTGTATACATACTCATCAAACAACTCTTTTAATTTATAGATGTCCAACTTAAGATCTAATAATAAAATCTGTTTTTCTGCCTGATGGTCTCTTAATAACTTAGGGATAATAGTTCTTGTAAGCTTATAAATCAACATCCAAACTAAATCAGCCATTAAATATTCAATTTTGGTTTTAAGAAAATCAGGCATCCAATTTCGACTCATAAAATTTTTTACATAAGGATAGATCTCATCAAAAATCTTATTTTCAAAATCTGTTAAAAAATTTTTTTCAAAATACTCACTATGGACATATTGATTATACTCATAAAGTTTTCCACTTAAATAAGTTATTAAAAGTTTTTTCTTACGATGTAACAAACCCGGAGTAAAAGGAACTTGATATTTTCCTAAAAAATAAAGTTTCTTAGGAAAAAAAAAGAAAGCATTAAAACAATAGCTTAATAAATAACCGAGACCAATATTTACGGTTAATATTATTAAGGCTTTTATTATAAAAAACAATACATCCATATAATCAGCCTTTCTTTAAGTTAAAAACTTCTACCGGCTCCACCGCCACCGGAAGAACCACCACCAAAACCACCAAATCCGCCAAATCCACCGGATCCTCCTCCAAAACCACCTGAACCTCTCGGACCTCTACCGCTAAAGATCAACAGCCATATCAAAATCCGACCTTTAGTAATTATCATTAAAAAGATAAAAACTAACAACACTATAATACTTTGCAGTGGAGAAACTTCTCTACTTTCAGTTCTTTCTTGATAGTTAGTTTGACCGGTTATAGTAACATTCTTTTCTTTTGCAATATGCATACTAAATCTTGCTACAGATTGAGTTATTGCATCAGAAAAATCATTAGATCTCAAAAAAGGATAAACATATTGATCAATAATTTGACCCGTTTTACCATCAGTTAAATAACCTTCAGAGCCATAGCCTACTTCAACTTTAAATTCACGATCTTTTGTAGCAAGTAATATTAAAACACCTTCATCGCTTTGATTTCCTACTCCCCATTCTCTATAAAGCTCGTTAGCATACAAATCTCTATCTAAGCCTTGTAAGTCATTTACAATAGCTACCGCAATTTGAACTCCTGTTTTTTTATCTAACTCAATAACTAAATTTTCTAATTTTCTTTTCAGAGTATTATCCAAAACTGTTGTATAATCATTAATATAGCTTGTTGGTTTAGGATAATTAACTGCTTTTAGAGAAAAACAATATATAATAATCAACAACAATAATGATATTTTTTTATACTTCATCTAACAAATGTCCCATCTTATTTTTTTTAGTTTTTAAATATTCTTGGTTTGATTTATTGGGAGTAATCTCAATATTTACTCTTTCTGAAATTGACAAGCCATAACCTTCAAGTCCAATTATCTTTTTAGGATTATTTGTTAATAGTCTAATTGAGCTAAGCCCTAAATCATGAAGCATTTGAGCTCCTATACCATAATCTCTTAAATCATCAGCAAACCCTAATTCTATATTTGCTTGCACTGTATCTCGTCCATGATCTTGCAAGTGATAAGCCTTTATTTTATTTGGTAAACCTATACCTCTACCCTCTTGTTTCATATACAAAATCACTCCACAACCTTCTTCGGCAATTTTTTTAAAAGAATATTCAAGTTGTTGACCACAATCACATCTAAGGCTATGTAAAGCATCACCGGTCAAGCATTCAGAATGTACTCTTACTAAGACATTGTTCTTGTTTTGAACATCACCTTTAATAATAGCTAAATGATACTCTTGCGATACTTTACTTTGATATACTCTAATCTTAAAATCACCAAATTTTGTCGGTAAATTTGCTTCGGAATCAATAAATATCAATTTATCTGTTTTTATCCGATATGAAATCAAATCTTTAATCGTGATGATTTTAAGATTATATTTATCAGCAAAAACTTTTAAATCATCAAGTCGTGCCATTGAGCCATTCTCATTAATTATCTCACAAATTGCTCCTGCAGGTTCAAGTCCGGCTAAAATAGTTAAATCCACAGCCGCCTCGGTATGACCGGCTCTCTTTAACACTCCTCCGTTTTCTGCAATCAACGGGAAAATATGCCCGGGTTTAACAAAATCATCTGCAGTTGAATCTACAGCTGATAGTTTTCTAGTAGTCAAAGCTCTCTCTTCTGCTGAAATACCGGTACTAGTACCATATTTAGCGTCAACAGAAACTGTAAACTTTGTTCCATGCTTTTCTGTAATATCAGAAGTCATTAAATTTATATCTAATTTTTTTAATTTTTCAGCTTTCATAGGGACACATAATAAACCCTTAGCTTTTGATATCATAAAATTAACTGTCTCAGTAGTTATTGACTGAGCAGCACAAACTAAATCACCTTCATTTTCGCGATTCTCATCATCTACAACAATAATCATCTTACCTGATTTGATGTCTTCAATTGCGTCTTCAATACTTGCAAATATATTTTTATTCATTTTAAATCTTTCCTTCTTGATATAATTTTATAAAGTTCTCAATAGAACGATCATATTTTTTTTCTTCAACATCCGGAAAATAACACGCCGGTAATTGTCTTTTCTTTCGATGATAAGCTATACATTCACAACATATACCTTTTTTATCACATAAATATGTACAATTGCAATTTGATAAGTTTTTTTCTTTACAATCCATATTTACCTCACTATTTCCTTTTTATAGCCATTAAACTCAAGTCATCATTAAAACTAACTTGACCTGTGTAATCAAGCAAACTTTGTATTATAATCTGTAAATCCTCATATCTTAAAAGATCAATAGACTTCAAAATTGTCTTTAATCCGTCAACATTTAAAAATTCATTTTGCGGATTTTTAGCCTCAATTACAGCATCCGAATAACATAATAACATCGAATTTTCGGGTAAAACTACTGAGTATGAATCAAATTTCACATCAGGCCACCATCCGATAGCTATCGCTTCATTTTTTAACTCAGTAATAGAATCCTCTGTAATCAATAAAGGCATTGTATTCGGTCCGGCAGAGCTCCATAAAACTTCATTGGTTTTATGATTTATAAAAGCAACAAACATTGTCAAGTATTTATCTTGAAAATTCAAGGCTATGAAAGCATTATTTAATTCTGATAACAAATAAGCAGGGTCAATTGTATGTAAAAAGAGAGCTTGATTTTGATTAAAAAAATCTTTTAAAAAGACTGTAATTAAAGCTGAAGCTACACCATGACCAGATACATCTGCAATAAAAAATAAACTAAACTCGTCATTTAAAGGTATAAAATCCAAAAAATCACCACCCAAATCATCACAAGGATAGTATTCATTAATAAAAGTCAAACTATCATTTATCTCAATCACACTTTCCGGCAACATACTTAACTGTAACTTTCTTGCAGCAAGAATTTCTTTTTTCATTATATCATTATAACGTCTAACTTTCAAAAACAATTCTCTCATTATTAGATATTGCTTCACTCGTAATTGTACTTCAAAAATATCAAAGGGTTTTGTAATCACGTCATAAGCTCCTAACTCCAAACCCTTAATTTTAGATTCTTTATCAGATAAAGCCGTAATAATTATTATCGGTACATCAAAAGCCTTAGGATTATTCTTGAGACTTTTACATACATCAAAACCATTTAAGCCGGGCATCATAATATCTAATAATACTAGATCAGGTGTTTCTTCATCTAAAGAACTTAAAAAAGATTCTCCATCCTCATATTCTCTACATATATAATCTGTGTCATAAAATGACCTCTTCAAAATTAATCTGTTTACCGGTTCATCATCTACTATTGCAATTATTGATTTCTTAGCTGTCATAACAATCCTTCTATTTTCTTAACTTCATCTTCATTTATAATATAATAGTTAAAACTGTTTTTCAAAAATTTTATTATATTTTTAAAATCTTCAGGTAAATTACTTATAAAGGTCATCTCCTGTTTTTTTACAGGATGTACAAAACTAAGCTTATATGAATGAAGCAATTGCCTGCTAATATATTTATTTAAAAATGATTTAACTTTTTTTTGTTCCTCTAAAGGCACAGAACCTAATACTCTCTTAATAGAATTATAAGTTTCATCACCAATTACAGGGTTATGTATTGATTCTAAATGTACCCTTATTTGATGAGTTCTACCTGTCAAAATCTTCACCTTAATTAAAGAAAAATATTCAAAATCAATTAAAGTTTCATACTCAGAAACAGCAGAACGGCCTTTATCAATAATAGCCATTTTTTTACGATCAGTTTTATGCCGTCCTATAGGTGCTTCAATAGTTCCATTTAATTCTTTAGGAACTCCTAAAGCTATACATAAATATGTCTTACCAACCTTTCTTTCCATAAAAAGCTTTGATAAATCATATTGCATTTTGTTATCTTTAGCTACTACAATCAAACCTGAAGTATCTTTATCAAGTCTATGTACTATACCCGGTCTATCGCTATCAGACAAATCTAAACTATCATCAAAATAATAAAGTAAAGCATTTACTAAAGTGCCTTCATAGTTACCTGGAGCAGGATGCACTACTAATCCACCGGGTTTATTTATCACAGCAAGATAATCGTCTTCATATATGATTTCTAATGGAATATTTTCTTTCTTTGGTAAAGGATTATCAATCAGATTTTTTATTATACTTACCTTAATTACATCACCTATTTTTACTAAATGACTTTTTTTTCTACAAGACTTGTCATTTACTTTAACAAAGCCTTCTTCAATATATTTATCAATCATACTACGAGAATATAACTCTTGATGATTCATTAAAACTAAATATTTGTCAATCCTTATAAGATTCTCATTATTTACATTAAAACATATTTCCATCATTTACCCAATATCTAACTGTTCTTCAGGAACTTGATAATTACGTCTACTGACACTCGCGGCTAAAGCAAAAACAAAGGTTAACGGTCCAACTCTACCAATAAACATTAATATAATGATTAAAAATTTTCCAATACTACTTAAAGCAGCTGTTATACCCATAGATAAGCCTACTGTACCGAAAGCAGAAAAAGCTTCAAACAATATCTCCTGAAATTTGAAAGGTTCTGTCATTAACATTAAAAATATTATCGAGAATAAAAAGAATACAGAGATTCCAATTAAAGCTAATACCTTGACCATTGTTTCATCTGAAATCTTTCTTGAAAAAATCGTTACATCCCTATTCCCTCTCAAAAAAGAAAATACAGCTAAAACAATAATTGCAAAAGTAGGTGTCTTTATACCACCACCTGTAGAACCGGGCGAAGCTCCAATAAACATTAATAAACAAGAAAAAATTACTGAACTATTGCTTAACAAAGAAGTATTTATCGTGTTAAAACCTGCAGTCCTACACGTTGCAGATTGAAAAAACGATGACAATAATCTTTCATATAAATTCATATCCTTCATTGTAAATTGATATTCACTGATAAAGAAAACTAAGGACCCAATAACTAATAACAATAAAGAAGATATTAAAACAATCTTGGAATGAAAAGTAAGATATAACAACTTTTTAGGATTCAAATTTATTCTTTTTAAATCTGACAAAACAGTAAAACCTAAACCACCTAAAATAAACAATATACTTATAGGCATTACAACTGAGAAGTTACGATAAAAGCCTAATAAGCTATCAGGGTACAATGAAAACCCTGCATTACAAAAGGCAGATATTGAATGAAAGATTGCATGATACATCGCCTTCCCAAAAAGATAATACTTATTAACACTAATCTCCGAAAAAGCTATATTAAAAGTTTTATAAAAAGGGAAAAACAAAATAATTGCACCAATTAATTCTATAAATAAAGTCAAAAAAACTATCTTCTTAACTAATCCAAATAGATTTAAATTTTGCTTTTGATTGATTGTATAATTTATTAGTTTCTCACTCTGAACTGAAAATCTTTGCCCTAACATTATTGCTAAACCGGTAGAAATTGTCATAATCCCCAGACCACCAACTTGTATCAAAAATAAGATAACTAATTGACCTTGTACTGTAAAATGAGTACTAATATCATATATTGAAAGACCCGTAACACAAACAGCTGAAGTTGCAGTAAAAGCAGCACCTATAAAACTTGTCTTTTCTCCTGATTCTGTCATCACCGGAGACATTAAAAACAAAGTTCCCAACAAAATAGTAGAAATAAAACTGATTAAAATAATCAAAGCAGGATAATGAAATATCTTTTTTAAAAAAGAATTCCTCTCAGAAATATGAACTAACTTCACCATCCATATAACAAATTGTCGAATAAATAAATAAAGATTAAAAACAATATTTGTATATCTAAAAAAGATTAATCCTAATGAAACAAACATAAAATCAGGTGTTGTTTTTTGTAAACTTAAAGAAGAAAATCCATTATTTTTAAAAAATAGAAACACTTTAAAATACACAATAGCTATACCAACCAACGTATATATTGATATCAAGTTTGTAGAAATATTTAAATTTGTCAATACAGGACTTAATAAAAAATATATTAAATTAAGCCCTGCAAAATAGTTTAAAATCATATCTGTAAATTTTTGGATATGATTATAATTCATTTATTTAGCCTTTATCAATCTTTGTTAATTATATTAATAATTTCTTGATGAATTTGATTAATATCTTGATCAGCTTCAAGTGTTTCTAAAAGATTAAGTTTCTTATAATAATCTATAAGTGGCGTTGTTTCATTGTGAAACAACTCAAGTCTTTTATTAATCAACTCATCAGTATCATCGTGTCTTTTAACAATTTCTGCTCCACAAACATCACAAATCGAATCTATCTTAGGAGCTTTCACAAGCAAATTATAATCTTTTTTACATTTACTGCAAATCCTCCTTGAAAGCATTCTTGCTCGTGCTATTTCATCATCCAATTGCAAATAAAAAACCTTTTGAATAGGATGTTTCTCTGAGAGATATTCTGCTTGAGCAAGTGTCCTTGGAAATCCATCAAAAACAAATCCTTTTTTTTTGTTTTCAAAGATTTCTTCAACAACTTCAAACACCATATCATCAGGAACAAGATGACCTTTAGACAAATACTTTTTTGCTTCTTTGCCAAGCTTAGTTCCTTCAGTTATCTGCTGTCGGAATCTATCACCCAAAGTTATATGCACTAATTCCAGGTGTTTACTAAGTAGTTTAGCTTGAGTGCCTTTTCCACTCCCTTGAATACCAAGAAACACATATATCATTATTTACCCTTTCTTACTAATAAATAGTAATTATTATTATTTTAAAAAGACAATATATACAAATACATTTTAAAGTCAAGATATTTCGATTGACTAATATTCACCAACATTTTAATATTTTAAAAAAATTACTTTACAAAAATTGAGATTATAAAAAATATCACTAATAAAAAAATAAACATATAAAGAGGAGTTGATTATGACAACTTATGGTGTAAGTTTCCCTAAACAACCACGAAACACTGCACTTCTAACTGCTGAAGAGTGGTATCAAAATCTTTTAGTAGAAAGATTAAAACGACCTTACAGTCCAATACAAAGAAGTAATTTTGGCCAATATGATATGGCTGTACATTACTTAACTTCAGTTTTAGAAGAAGCTAAAGCTGTTAATAAAGTAGCTGTATTCAACATTGACCATATGGCTCAGATTCAATTCTATGGCAAAGATGCAGCGATTTTATTACATAGAGTTTTACCTGCAAATATCGAAACTATGAAAATCGGACAATGTAAGTACACCCTACTCTTAAATGAAACCGGAACTGTCAGAGACGATTTAATTATTATGAAACAATCAGAAGAAAGTTTTATCCTTGTAATCAATGCCGGTCATGATATTACAGGTAAAGGAACCGATCATGGTCATGAAGTAGAATTTTTAAGCGATGCTGATTTCATTATGCAATTTAAACAAGAAGATGAAGAAGTATTTGTAAAAAACCTTTCTGAAGAACTTGTTAAAGTTGATGTACAAGGTCCTTATTCTTTTAAATTAA
>JBAYZJ010000018.1:0-17209 GCA_041672565.1 Endomicrobiaceae bacterium | reverse complement strand
TAAACCGGGTGAAAAATTAATTATTCCGCATATAGGATGGAATACAATAAACATTTCCGAAAATATTGATGCAAAACAAATGTTCAAAGGAATAAACAACAATGAATTTGTCTATTTTGTTCATTCTTTTTATTGTAAACCTGAAGATGACAATCTTATTGCCACAAAAACAAACTATTCGATTGATTTTTGTTCGTCAATAGCTAATAAAAACATATGGGCATGTCAATTTCACCCTGAAAAAAGCTCAAATACAGGAATAGCAATATTAAAAAATTTCGTATCAAAATGCGAGGATTCAAATGTCAGTTGCAATTAGAGTAATCCCTTGTCTTGACGTCAATGCAGGAAGAGTTGTTAAGGGAACAAATTTTATCGATTTGAGAGACGCAGGAGACCCTGTTGAAATAGCAAAAAGATATAATACCGAAGGCGCCGACGAATTGGTTTTTTTGGATATTACAGCTTCTTCAGATAAAAGAGAAATTACTCTGGATGTCGTAAAAAAAACGGCAGAACAGGTCTTTATCCCGCTTACAGTAGGCGGAGGAATCAGAACCGTTGACGACATGAGGAAACTTTTAAAAGCCGGAGCCGATAAAATTTCAATAAATACGTCCGCTGTTGAAAATCCGCAACTTATTTCTGACGGCAGCAAAAAATTCGGAAGCCAATGCATAGTCGTTGCAATTGATGCAAAAAAATCAGCAGCCGGCGGTTGGGCTGTATATACACACGGCGGAAGAACAAAGACAAATCTTGATGTTATAGAATGGGCAAAAAAATGCGTTGAACTTGGAGCAGGAGAAATTTTGCTCACAAGCATGGATAAAGACGGAACCAAAGACGGTTACGATTTAGAACTTATGGAGCAAGTCACAAATGCGGTAAATGTTCCAGTAATAGCTTCAGGCGGAGCAGGAAAAAAAGAACATTTTGTAGATGTATGCAAAAAAGGAGCATCCGCCGTGCTTGCAGCTTCTCTGTTTCATTTCAAAGAACTATCCATACATGACTTAAAATCTTACATGAAAAAAAATTTTGTAAAAGTAAGATAAAATAAATTTTGCCGATTAAACTTTTCAAATTCAATTCTTTATGATTTAAAAAAAATTTTGTAAAATAAGCGGATAAATACTGCCGTTAGGAGTTATGATGGAAATTTCAAAAAAAGATGTTGATTACGTTGCAAGCCTTGCAAGGCTTGAATTCAACGAAAAAGACAAAGAAAGCCTTACGAAACAACTCGGATCAATTCTTAATTACATTGAAAAGATCAAAGAAGTAGACACTTCTAAAATTGAACCGACAAGTCACGGAGCTTCAGGAGAAAACTTCTGGAGAGAAGACACGGTAATAAAGAGTTCACAGGGAACAATTGATGCTATTTTCAAAAATGCCCCCGATAAAGAAGCTGATTTTTTTAAAGTAAAAAAAGTTATGGATAATGAAGAAGAATAACAAATATAAATAAAAAGTGGTTAAAACGATGAATGAAATTATTAAAATGTCTGCAACAACACTGGCAGAAAAAATAAAAAATAAAGAATTAACGAGTGTTGAAGTAACGCAATCTTTCATTAAAAGAGCAAAAGAAACAGATCCTAAAATTAAAGCATATATATCAATTACGGAAGAATATGCAATAAATCAGGCTAAAGAATCAGATAAAAAAATTGCTTCAGGAGCAAAAATCGGAGAATTAGAAGGCGTTCCTATAGCGATTAAAGACAATATACTTATAGAAAATGTGAAAATGACGGCATCTTCAAAAATTCTTGAAAATTATACAGCTCCTTATGATGCGACAGTAATTGAAAAATTAAAGAAAGCCGGAGCTGTTTTTGTCGGAAAAACAAATCTTGACGAATTTGCAATGGGCTCTTCCACCGAAAATTCAGCTTTTTTCACGACAAAAAATCCATGGAACACAGAACACATACCGGGAGGATCCTCCGGAGGAAGCGCATCTGCAGTCAGCGCAATGACGGCACCTTTGGCGTTAGGAACAGATACAGGCGGATCAATAAGACAGCCTGCCAGCTGTTGCGGAATAGTCGGATTAAAACCTACTTACGGAAGAGTAAGCAGATTTGGAGCTGTCGCTTTTGCTTCTTCTCTTGATCAGATAGGACCTATGTCAAAAACTGTTGAAGATGCAGCTCTTTTATTAAACATAATAGCTGGATTTGACAAGAAAGATTCAACGTCTATTAATGTTCCTGTTCCAAATTACCTTGATACTATAAAACAAGATATTAAAGGATTGAAAATCGGGCTTCCTAAAGAATATTTTATAGACGGTTTAGATCCCGATGTCAAAAAATCAATAGAAAAAGCAATAGAAATATATAAGAAGTCAGGCGCAGAATTTGTTGAAATATCTCTTCCTCACACAGACTACGCCGTAGCCGTATATTATATTATATGCTGCAGTGAAGCATCTGCAAATCTGGCGAGATATGACGGCGTAAGATACGGGTTCAGAGCAGAATGCGATAATTTATTAGATGAATACCAAAAATCAAGAGGGCAGGGGTTCGGCTCTGAAGTAAAAAGAAGAATAATGCTCGGCACTTATGCTTTATCAGCCGGTTACTATGACGCATATTACGGAAAAGCCCAAAAAGTAAGAACTCTTATAAAACAGGACTTTGAAAATGCTTTTAAAACTGTCGACTTAATTCTTACTCCTTCATCTCCTACTCCTGCTTTTAAAATAGGCGAAAAGAGTTCAGATCCTTTACAAATGTATCTGTCTGATATTTTTACAATATCCTGCAATCTGGCAGCCGTACCCGGTATGTCTATCCCTTGCGGTTTTTCAGAGAAAGGCATTCCTATAGGAATGCAGCTGCTTGCCAAGAATTTTGACGAACAGACTATGTTTAAAGCAGCATACAGCTACCAGCAGGCTACTGACTGGCATAAACAATTTCCAAATATTTAAGGATACAAATATGAAAAATAAATATGAAGTAGTAATAGGTCTCGAAGTTCATTCACAAATTAAAACGGAAACAAAAGTTTTCTGTAACTGTTCGACTGATTTTCATTCACAACCGAATACAAATATCTGCCCTGTATGCACGGGCCAGCCGGGCGTTTTGCCTGTTTTGAATAAAAAAGCCGTTGAACTGTTAGTCAGAACGGCTCTTGCTTTGGATTGCTCAATAAATAAAAAATCAGTTTTTGCAAGAAAACAATATTTTTATCCTGATTTACCTAAAAATTACCAGATCTCACAATATGAACTGCCCTTTGCCGAACACGGTAAATTAAATATATCTGTTGACGGGCAAACGAAAAATATAGGAATTACGAGAATTCATCTTGAAGAAGATGCGGGAAAACTTCTTCATGAAATAGGTTCAAGACAACTTGATTGTTCTCTTGCAGATTATAATAGAACAGGTATCCCGCTAATGGAAATAGTTTCTGAACCTGATATGAGATCTCCTAAGGAAGCTGCCGCATATTTGACTGCTTTAAAAAATTTAATTGAATATATTGAAACTTCCGACTGCAATATGGAAGAAGGTAAATTCAGATGCGATGCAAATATCAGTATAAGACCTGCCGGTCAAAAAGAATTTGGAACTAAAGCTGAATTGAAAAATATGAATTCTATTTCAGGTGTTGAAGAAGCTTTGGAATATGAAGTCCAAAGACAAATAGAAACAGTTGAAAACGGCGGAAAAATTATTCAGGAAACAAGAACTTGGGATACTAATGAAAAAGTGACTAAATCAATGAGATCAAAAGAAAACGCACACGATTACAGATATTTCCCTGATCCTGATCTAGTTCCGGTAAATCTTGATGATAATTTTATTGAAAACATAAAAGCAACCATACCGGAACTGCCGGGAAAAAGGAAAGAAAGATTAATACAGGAATATGGGTTAACTGAATATGATGCAAATGTCATAATATCAGATAAAGCTTTAGTAAACTACTATGAAACTGCGTTAAACAATGCGTCAAAAGATGCAGAAAACACAGCAAAGCTTATTGCAAACTGGCTTACAACAGAATTACTCGGCAAGCTGAACAACGCAAAAATCACTATAAAAGAGTCTCCTGTAAAAGCCGAATATCTAGGTCAACTTGTAACATTTATTTTAAAAGGCACTATTTCAGGAAAAATAGCAAAAACAGTGTTTGAAGAAATGTTTAATACAAACAAAGACCCTGAAACAATTATTAAAGAAAAAGGGCTTATACAGATTTCAGACGAAAATGAAATTATTAAAATCTGTCAGGAAGCAATTGATGAAAGCCCTAAAGCTGTTGCAGAATATAAATCAGGCAAAGAAAGAGCTGTAGGAGCTATAGTCGGACTTGTTATGAAAAAATCAAAAGGTAAAGCAAATCCTCAGATGGTTAATAAAATTCTCATTGATTTGTTGAAATAACAACTATTGAATTAATTTAATCATAAAAGAAAAAAAGGCGGCTGAATTTCATCGGCCGCCTTTTTTATATTCTTATTTTTTCTTCTTTTTTTATTATATCATCTTACATCAATCAAACCTGAACGACAATCCTACAAAATGCGACCCCATCGTCTCTTCTACTTCCATCGGCAGTTCCAACGCATAATCTATTATCAGCTTCGTATTATTCCCAAACACAAATTCATATCCAAATCCTAAATCAAACGCTTCTTCTCTCCCTCCTGCCCTTATCGCAAGCTTCCCTTCTATCACATATGTCTCCAAGCCTACTCTTACGCTCGTCTCTCCGTCTCTCATCAATATATCCGTCGCTATCGTAAAATACGGTATCCTCAATACAGGCACCATATCATTATAATAGCTTATTCCTATTACGTTTACGTTGCTTACCTTGTCTTCATACACAAATCCTATATCCGGACTTGTTATATATTTATTGCTGTACCCTAACGATATCCCGTTGTTAAACTGCGCCAATATCCCTATATCTCCTGTTACCGCTCCCTTTGAATTATCTAAATCACTGTCATCTTCATCAAACTTCACTTCCTGCACCAAATACTTTATATTTACTCCCCCGGTTATGTTCACTATTTCTCTGTCTATCCTCATTACATCATTCAAATATCTCGCATATCCTGCGTTAAACGTATCTTCCCTTCTTAGTCCGGGCGTCGATATCGATGACCACGCAAACGATATTGCTCCATAGTTCTCATTTGCCATCGGATGTATATACCCAAAATAATTCGCTCCTATTTCTACTCCTTCCAATCCTGTAAACAGCCTCGATCCCATCAATGTAACTTCCTGCTGTACTGCGTTCGCTATCCCGGCTATATTATATAACGGCGCATTCGAATCGTTCGCTACTGACGTAAATGCTCCTCCCATCCCCAATGCCCTTACTCCCCAATATGTGTCCACAAAGGCTCCTTCCGCCTTTATTATCACCATTGTCATCAGCACTGCCGTTATTATTATTATCTTCTTCATCTTTTTCCTGTCTGTCTTGCTTCTTTCTTTTTTCTTCCTGCTACTTCACAAACGCTATCGTCCCGCTTATCAATTTCCCTTTATCTTTCACTTTTATCTGATATATATATGTCCCGCTCTCAGCATAACTTCCGTTATTCTTTCTCCCGTCCCATTTGAATCCTTCCGAATCTCCGCTCTTTATCTCTCTTATCCTCTTTCCGTTTATGTTATATATCTTTACGCTGTCTCCTTCGCTTAAGTTGTTAAACTTAAATACCGCTCTCCCCTGCACAACCACTCTCTTGGCAGGCCTGTAATCGTTATCGCTTAAATTACTGCTCGTATATATCGCATAATATCCTGCTTTCGTTATATATGTGCTTATCGTCTTACTGCTTAAATCTATCGTTATATCGCTGATTTTCTCCCATGTATCTGTTTCGCTGTCTCGTCTCATTAAATCAAACTTCGTAGCCGTAGTTTCCGTCCCGTAGTAAAATGTCGCTCTCGCCGGAATTGTCAACGCCGGGGCCCATAATGGCATTATCGAATATAACGCCACCATTCGGCTTGTTCCGGAAACGCTTCCGCTGTATGACGGCGATAAGCTTGGCACCGACAGCTCAGTTATCGTTATCGTTTGATCCGTCGTAAACGTTCCTGACGAAAATACTATCTCTGTATTCCCGTATTGCTGGTTACCGGACTCAAATCTTATTGTCCCTCCTGACCCTGCTGTTACTACTCCCGACGAATAACTTACTATGTCCGCCGTTTGGTATGTGCTGCTTGACGGCCAGTATAAATAGGAAGTATTATCATAAGCATCTTTAAATGTTATTTGTATTTGATAATCTACTTTAGCATCGCCGGAATCAAATTTAGGCAATGATATATAAAACTCCTCCTGATCTTGAACAGCTCCCTTATCTTTTACTAATATACTTTCGGAACTGCCGTTAAGATAATAATTGATTTTTGCCGTCGCAGAAGTATATCCTCCAAAATCCACAGAAATTTTGGCCTCCAAAATTCTTCTTATTGAAGAAACCGTTGTTATTTCATCATGAATAATTCTTGCAACCGGAAATGATGCGGCAGCAGACACAACTTTAACAATTTGCTGCGCGCCAAACATATAAACCGGCGACGCCAGCAATACGGAAAAAACCAATAATATTGATAAAAAAATTTGTTTTCTGTTCATTTTTAACTTCAACATTTTATAAAATACCTGTAGCATTATAATTCTAATATATTTTTTCAAAATTCTACAACTTTTTTATGATGTAACCACTTCACCGAGCTTTGAAACTTTAAATTTAATTTCTTTAGAAACATCTCTGCCTAAAGCTTTGATTTTAAGAACGGCTGTATATTTACCTTTTTTTAAGCCGTCTTTTTTTATATCATTGCCGGTCATAACACCTGAAAATTCTCTATTTTTTTCTGCATATACAGGAACTGTCTCGGAAATAAAAACAGTTCTTATTAACTTTTTTTTCTTCTTATCATAAATTTCAATAACTCCGCTTGGTCTGAAATGAATATTTCCGTCATTTTTAATAACAAATTTATAACTTATGCCTTTCTTTGAATTTTGTAGATCAAAAGAATCTATTTTGAAATCTATTTTTTCTGTACCTTTTACTACAACATAAATAGGAACAGATATAGCAATAGTTACCATCTGTCCCTGTTGCTGTTCCACAGAAAAATATACTCGTCCGGAAACAGAACCTTTCATATCTTCCGGCAGGCTGATTTTGTACGGGACTTCTATTAATTCTCCTGACGGAATATAATATTTATCTTTATCAAATTTCAGCCATCTGTTAACATCTGTATTGGTATTTCCGGAATAGGTATTCCAATCTTCAACTTTCAAAATAACTGTTATCGGGATATCGTATGTATTTTTTAAAACATATTTCCCTTCATAAGATGAAGATGCGTCAGCAACGACATTAACTATTGCAGGATCAACAGATAGACCTGCAAATGAGAAACCGTAAAAAAACAACAATCCAAAAATAGAAAAGAATTTTTTCATAAAATTAACGCTGCCTTTATTCATATGATAACACAACCCTGACATTTGCACTGTATATCAATCCGCCTATTGCATCCGCACAATTTGCGCCTAAATAAACTTTTGGATAAATCGGATTACTCATTCCGCCAAAATCTCCCCCTACGGAAATATGATACCCGCGACTGTCCCACAACAAACTGTAATCAGTAACATCTCCTGTAGCAATATCAGTTATATAAAACCATGTATAATAGCTTGGATCTGTCGCAGATTTCCCGCTGTCGTATAAAGCATAATTTGGAGCGCCGCTTTGAGTTATCAAAAGTGTATCTCCGTTTGCATTAGGAAGTGTATTTTGTGAGACTCTCCAACACATTTGTAAAACATTGGAACCATCTGTAGTATCAACTAAACCGTCTTTGGAAGAATCGCCGTTATCCGTATAAATTCTAACAGTCCAATTATCCGTTTCAAGAATATCTAAACTTAATTCCAAATATTGTTCTGCCGCAATCCAGCTATTACGGAATGAAGAACTGCTCCATGTTACTGAAGATGTTTCAAGATTATCAGAAATATTTTTAACGGCAACATTAAATTCTCCTATTGAAGACCTTTTTAAAACTATAGAATCCAAATCAAATGTAGCCGTCTGTTTGGTTGTATTTACAAGGAAACAATTTTTTATATTAGTCAAATCAGCAGAAGAAAAACTAGTCAAATCAACTGTACATTTCTGCCATGCATGGCTGCTGTTATCAACACCAAGAGAACTTAATGTTACCGTTCTGTCTGTAGGACTACTAATAGGGCCTTCAGTAATACCGACAGAAATTGCGCTTACATCTCCTGTTTTTGGTCTGATATAAAATTCCAACATTGAAAAAGCGCTGATATTTCTTGTTACTGTAGTTGAAGATCCTGTTATAAACGTATAACAAAAACCCGAGTAAGAATCAGTAGCAGTACTACCTACAACAGTACAACTGTAATATATATTCCCTTCCTTTGCAGAAGCGGGAGTGGTAGTTGTACTTACTATCGGTAAAGAATCGCCGTTCGCCCAAATATTCAATTTAATATTATCATCAACTGTTCCTGCTTCTTGAGTAGCCCCGTTAAAATTCTCAGAAAATAAACCGTATACATGTTTATCAGATAAATTGTCTGCAACTAAATTATCTGCAAACAACATAACAAATAAACACACACAAAAAAATGAAAATATGATTTTTATATTTTGTATCAAAGATATTCTGCCTGTTTAATAATTTATATTTACAGCGGCAGTAAAAACTGCCGCTGTAAAATTTTAAAAAGCTTTAACTGCTACTCTTGGAATGTAAGAATCAAGATATTTTCTGTTTGATAAATATCTCCGCCTTGAATATCTCTGAACCCGCCTCCGAAATACATATAGGCCGTATCATCTGTTACGCCAGACAAAGCATAAGTTCCTGTTTCACCCGTTACGCCGGCAACAAATCCATTAATGTTTGCAATTGTTATATAAGCAGTATTAAGATTGCTTGTAGAACCGTCTGATTTCAAATCAGACTTATCAGAGAAATAACGAGCTGTCCCTGAAGAAACAACATATTCATATGAGCTTGACAATTTTGAAGCAGACATTGTATAGCTTAAAGGAACATAGCCTCTTGTACCTTCTCTTTCTCCACCGCCAGACCCTTTCCTTACCAACCCGCTGAATGCTTTTGTCCCGTCTTGATTTGTTCTAGGATTTGTAGCTACATAATCAGCGGAATTACTTTTGTTATCCTGGTACATATAAACTGCTCCGCTCGTTTTTGTTACGGAAGCTACCATAACTGCATACTGCTGAGCAGTTTTCCACGTTTCAGTTCCTGAATTCAATGTAACGGCGGTCGGATCCCATGTTATAGCCGTTGCAGTTGAATCATCAGCCAAATTCTTTAAATCAAAGCTTATATAGACTTCTCCGGAACTGGCAAAGTTTGCAGATGCATTGATTGTTTTTACAGTATCAGTTGAAGCAAATGCCATGCTGCTAAAAAAAACCATACAAGCCATAACTACCAACAAAGATAAAACTTTCTTCATTTTACTTCCTCCTATTTTTTTTATCCCTTTTATGTTATTAAAACAACATAAGATTGTCAATATATTTCAATTTTATTTTGTAAACTTTTTGTAAATATTTTTACTAAACATTAAATTGACATGATAATGTACTTTTATATTATTTATTTTATATAATACTAAAATTATAATTTAATTTTAAACTGATAATAAAATTTCAACATAATCTACAGGGAGAAAAAGTATGATTTTAATTTTAGATTTTGGTTCGCAATACACTCAGCTCATAGCAAGAAGAATAAGGGAAGCAAACGTGTATTGCGAAATTTTTCCGGGAACAAAAGATATAAAAGAAATTCAAGCCATTAACAATATTGAAGCTGTTATTTTATCAGGAGGTCCTTCAAGCGTATATGAAAAAAATGCGCCTTATCCGTGCAATGAAATTTGGGAAATGAACGTACCAATATTAGGCATATGTTACGGAGTACATTTGATTGCCAAAAAATTCGGCGGGAAAGTAAAACCTTCCAAAAACAGAGAATACGGTTTTGCCGATATATCAGTTATAAAAGATAATATCCTTTTTGCCGGTTTGAAAAGAAAAATGCCTGTATGGATGAGCCACGGCGATAAGTTAACAAAAATGCCTAAAGGTTTTATAAATATAGCAAGTTCAAAAAATTGTGCTGCCGCTTCTATAGTAAATACTGAAAAAAACATTTACGGAGTACAGTTTCATCCGGAAGTACAACATTCGCCTTTCGGTAAAAAAATATTGAATAATTTTCTGTTCAAAGTATGTAATGTGAAAAAAGACTGGACGATGAAATCTTATATAAAAGATGAAGTTTCAAGAATAAAGAAACAAGTGGGAAACGGAAAAGTTTTATGTGCTTTATCGGGAGGCGTAGATTCATCAGTTGCAGCGATTATGCTTCATAAAGCAATCGGTAAAAAATTGTTTTGCGTTTACGTTGACCACGGATTGCAAAAGCTTGGAGAAACAGAGAGAGTAAAAAAAGTTTTCGGAAAAAAATTCGGGAAGAATTTAATCATATGCGATTCAAAAAAGATTTTTCTAAACAAACTTAAAGGTGTAACTGATCCTGAACAAAAAAGAAAAATAATCGGACATACTTTTATAGAAGTATTTGAAAAAGAAGCAAAAAAATTAAAAGGTATTGATTTCTTATTGCAAGGAACGATATATCCTGACGTTATTGAAAGCGCAAAGATAGGTACAGGAGTTACAATAAAAAGTCATCACAATGTCGGCGGTCTTCCTGAAAAAATGAAAATGAAGCTTGTTGAGCCTTTAAAATCTTTGTTTAAAGACGAGGTGAGAGCTTTGGGAAGGGAACTCGGCATTCCTGATGAAATAATAGACAGACAGCCTTTTCCGGGCCCAGGTCTTGCCGTAAGAACACTGGGAGAAATAACCGAAGAAAAATTAAGAATAGTAAAAGAAGCCGACGCAATTGTTGATGAAGAAATAAGAAAAGCCGGTCTTTATGAAAAGATATGGCAGTCATTTGCAGTTATACTTCCTGTTAAAACTGTAGGCGTTATGGGAGATAAAAGAACGTACGAACATGTCATAGTTGTAAGAGCCGTAAATTCTGAAGACGCAATGACAGCCGACTGGGTAAAACTGCCTTATGAAATACTTGGTTCCATTTCAAGCAGAATAATAAATGAAGTTCGCGGCGCAAACAGAGTAGTCTATGATATATCACAAAAACCGCCTTCAACAATTGAATGGGAATAAAATAATATATTTAATAAGTAAAAAAACACATACATAAAAATAATTTTTATGTATGTGTTTTTTATTTTCCTGTTAGTTTGCTTTACAGTTACTGCATCCGCATCTGTTGTGAAACAGCATTGAAAAGAGAAAAAGAGTGACTCCTATGCATATACAGGAATCAGCAACATTAAAAGAAGGCCATCTGTAAACCTCTTTAAATCCAATGTCTATAAAATCAACGACAGACCCTCTGATAATTCTGTCCGCCAAATTACCTATTCCGCCTGAAATAATAAGCAGTAAAGAATGAAACTGTAATTTTGTAAATTCTTCTCTATGCTTTTTTATAAAATAAATTATTACAATTATGACTGATGAAGTCAGTATTGAAAAAAATATATTTTTACCCTGAAACATACTGAATGCAACGCCGGAATTTGAGACATTAACAATACTGAAGTAATCATTGATCTTGATAAATGAATTATATGCAATATTCTTAACAACCAAAAATTTTGTTATCTGGTCCAAAAAAACATAAAATAAAACCAATAATAAATGTTTTTTTTTCATTATTTTACCGCTTCGCTGCATCTAGGGCATAATCCGTTCCCATCAATTCCGTCAATATGCCTCCAACATCTATCACATTTGCCGAATTTTGATTTACCTGCAACTACAGATATTTCATCAAACTGATCTGAATGCTCAAAAGAAATATCCCAGCTTCCAAAAACAATATTTATCAAATTTCTGTCTTTTAAAATATCATTATATTTCGAACCGTATTTTATTATTAAACTTGCTTCTAAATTTGAACCTATTATTTTCTGTTGTCTTAATTTTTCATATTCAATCAAAACCTGCTGTTTTATTTTTACTAAAGTTTCCCATTTTTCTAAAATTCCTTTATCAAGCTTATATTTAGAATTCTCCTCAGGGAAATCAGCCAAAGCAACAAAAACAGGCATTCCTGATTTTATCTTTACAACTTCATTCCAACCTTCCTGCATCGTAAATGATAAAACAGGCGCCATCAATTTTAACAATGTTATTGTTATTTCCAACATTGCAGACTGAGAACTTCTTCTTTCTTTGCCGTCAGGTTTATCACAATACAATATATCTTTCAGCGAATCTAAATAAAACCCGCTTAAAAAAACCGTGCAGAAATTATTTATTGTATTTACTATTTTGTGAAATTCATAATTTTCATAACCTGAAGAAGCTTGATTAACAACATCATTTAGACAATATAGAGCATATTTATCAATTTCATTCATATTATCATAACTTACAATATCTTTTTCTTTCATATCGCTTATGTTGCCAAGCATAAATCTTACGGTATTTCTTATTTTCCTGTACGAATCAGTATGCCCTTTAATAATTTCATCAGATAACCTCACATCTTCTCTGTAATCACATGAAGCAACCCAGAGTCTTAAAAGATCAGCGCCGTATTTATTAATAATCTGCTGCGGATCAAGACCGTTATTTAAAGATTTAGACATTTTTTTGCCTTCTCCGTCAACAAGGAACCCGTGCGTTAAAACCGTTTTATAAGGCGCTTTATTCTTTAATGCAACTGCAGGAAGCAACGACGTTTGAAACCATCCTCTGTGCTGGTCGCTGCCTTCAAGATACATATCTGCAGGAAATTCCAAACCGTCATAATTACCGCTTGATAAAACAGCTTCCGAAGAAACCCCTGAATCAAACCAAACGTCTAATATATCTTCTTCTTTTTTAAAATCTGTTTTCCCGCAGGAATGGCATTTTATATCAAAACCCTGTAAAAGTTCTTCTGCTGTTTTTTCAAACCAAACATCTGCTCCTTTTTCTTTGAAAAGATCGGCAATTTTATCTATTATTTTTTTATCAACAACGGCTTCGCCGCATTCTTTACAATAAAATATAGGAAGAGGAACTCCCCATAATCTCTGTCTGCTTAAGCACCAGTCAGGTCTCGTTTCTATCATTGCCGTAATTCTATTTTCTCCATATTTAGGAAGCCATGAAACATTCTTTATTTCATCAAGAAGTCTTTTTCTCAAATTATTAAGATCAACCCCCATGAACCATTGAGGAGTAGCTCTGAATATAACAGGTTTCTTACATCTCCAACAATGAGGATAAGAATGATTAATGCTTATACTTGCCAAAACTTTGCTTTCGGCTTTTAATTTTTCTATTATCAAGGGATTTGCTTTAAAAACATTTATTCCTTCAAATTCAGGGACCTGATTTGTAAATTGTCCTCTGTCGTTCAAAGGAGAAATTATATCAAGTTTATAAGCCAAACCTGCCTGATAGTCTTCCTGACCGTGTCCCGGAGCTATATGAACTATACCTGTTCCGTCTTCCATACTGACAAAATCGGCAAGAATCCCCAATGAGTCTCTGTCAACTATAGGATTTTTACATTTTATATATTCCAAATCACTGCCGTTAAACTCTTCTTTTATTTCAAAAGAAGAAGCGTTTATTTTTGTCTTTACATTCTCAGCCAAATCTTTTGCAACTATTAATTTTTCAACTTTGCCGTCTATAATGAATTCACACGCAACATATTCTGCTGCAGGCGCAAAAGCAAGAGCGACATTAGACGGTAAAGTCCAAGGAGTGGTCGTCCATATCAAAACAGAATAATCTTTCAATATTGACTTATCTTTTAGATTGCCGCAAAGTTCAACAACTGCAAATTTTACAAAAATTGAGTCTGAACTGTGGTCGGCATATTCCACTTCTGCATCGGCAAGCGCAGTTTCACAGGAAGCACACCAATAAACAGGTTTTTTCTTTCTGAACAAATAACCTTTTTCGGCTAATTCACCGAAAACTTTTACTATTGAAGCTTCGTATCTAGGGTCTAAAGTCAAGTAAGGATTTTCCCAGTCTGCAAAAATCCCGCATCTTTTAAATTCTTCTTTTTGAATTGCAACAAATTTTTTCGCAAAATCGCTTGCCTGTTTTCTGAAAACAAGTCTGTCAACTTTATTTTTATCTGTTTTTAATTCTTTTAAGCACTGTGTTTCAATAGGAAGCCCGTGACAATCCCATCCCGGAGTGAAAGGAGTATCAAAACCTTTCATATTTTTATATTTAACTATAAAATCTTTTAATATTTTATTTAAGGTATGTCCCGTATGCAAATGACCGTTTGCATATGGAGGTCCGTCATGAAGAATAAATTTTTCTTTTCCTTTATTCTTCTCCCTCATTTTTTTATATATATCAATCTCCTGCCAGTCTTTAATAAAAGACGGTTCTCGCTGAGCGAGATTCGCTTTCATCTGAAAATCTGTTTTCGGGAGATTGACAGTTTTTGAATAATCTTTTTTTTCGTTTTCCGTTTCCATTTTTTATTTAACCTTCTTTAAAATTGATATTTTATTCGGTTTATATACGCCTTTTTCGGTAATTATCATAGTTATATTGCTTGCCGGCGTTATATCAAAACCCGGATATCTCACCCGAGTGTCTTTGGGAGCTATATTTTTACCGTTTATTTTTAAAATCTCATCTGCAGGACGTTCTTCTATTTTAATTTTTACGCCGTATAAAGTAGAAAAATCGACCGTAGAACTTGGAGCAACTACATAAAAAGGAATTTTATGATATTTAGCCAAAATAGACAATGAATACGTACCTATTTTATTTGCTACATCACCATTCATGGCAATTCTGTCAGCCCCTACTATAACAGCATCGACTTTTTCAGTTTTCATAATATATCCGGACATATTATCCGTTATAAGCGTGTATGGAATTCTTTCCTGCTGTAATTCCCAAGCAGTAAGCCTTGCGCCTTGTAAGTATGGTCTCGTTTCATCGACAAAAACATTTTTTATCTTACCGTCTTTGTATGCCGTTCTTATCATACCCAAAGCCGTACCGTATCCGGCCGTAGCCAAAGCTCCTGCATTACAGTGCGTAATAACAACGGAATCTTTTTTTAGCAGTCGTGCGCCGAATTCAGCCATCTTTATATTTGTTAAAATATCTCCATCATATATGTCTGTCGCAGCTTCATATAAAGTCGAAATATAATTTTCAGGATTAAGCTTTAATGACTGTTCTACAACTTTCATCATCTTTTCAACAGCCCATTTTAAATTAACGGCTGTAGGTCTGGAACTTACCAAATCATTAGCGGCTTTTTTCATAAAAACAAGTTTTGCTGACGAAGAAAGACCGGCAGACTTTATACCGGCCAAAAGCATACCATATGCAGCGGCGACTCCTATGGCAGGAGCGCCTCTTACAATCATGACTTTTATTGCATTTATAACATCTTTATAATTTTTACATTCTTTATATTTAACTTTGTAAGGCAATTCAAGCTGATTTAATAACAAAAGAACATTATCTTTCCAAAATAAAGTTTCAGGTATCTTTTTCACCATGACTCAAACTCTTCAAATTTTAAGGTATCGTGTCTAATACTTCTTCCAACTCTTCTTCTGTTCTGCCTGTAATTTCTATTGTTTTTTCTCTGCCTCTCTCTCCTTTTCTTAAGAGTACATGAGATCTATTAACATCAAAAAAATCTGATAAATAATCACATAATTCTTCATTTGCTTTACCTTCGACAGCAGGAGCAACAATTTTAACTCTCAAAATTGAACCGATTCTGCTGACAACATCATTTCTCTTTGAATTTGGAATTACTCTAACTTTAATAATCATCTTTCTACCTCTCTGCTGACATTTATATCTAAAGTTCTTCTGCTCTCTGTTTTGCTTTTGTTAAAGCCGAAGAAACTATTTCCGAAAAATTGCTGTTCATAAACTCTTCCATTGCTTTCTCTGTCGTGCCGCCCGGAGAAGTTACATTTTTTCTTAAAACAGCATCATCCAAACCGCTTTCTATCAACATTTTCCCTGAACCGTATATAGTTTGATAAACAAGTTCTTTTGCTATATCACCGGGTATACCAAGCTTTTCGGCAACATTCCTCATAACTTCTGAAAAATAAAATACATATGCGGGTCCTGAACCAGAAACCGCAGTAATGGCATTCATAAGTTTTTCTTCTACGCAAACAACTCTTCCTATCACTGAAAACATATCTGCTATATCAGTTATATTTTCTTTTGTCGCATTTGCTCCGCCGCATACGGCTATCGCACCCTTTCCGACAAGCGCCGGAGTATTCGGCATTACTCTTATTACAACGGATTTTTTTGAAAGTTTTTTTTCTACAAAATCCGTAGAAATACCGGCGGCTATTGTAACTATCAATTTTGCTTTCGATATCTCTTTTGCATACTCATCCAATACAAAATTAAACTGCTGAGGCTTTATTGCCAAAAAAACTATATCTGCATTTTCTAAAGCTTTTAATTTATCATGCTGAATTTCAACCGCATATTTTTGAGATATAACCTGAAGTCTTTCCTGTGAAATATCATTACATATAATATTTGCCCTGTTAATAATATCATACTTTACAAATCCGGATATTATAGCTTCGGCCATATTTCCCGAACCGATAAAAGTAACCTTTTTATCATAGAACTTTTTACTTATCATAAATCCTCTCCCCGAAAATGGCAGAGCCTATCCTTACCATATTCGAACCTTCTTGTATTGCTGCCTCAAAATCATTCGACATGCCCATTGATAATATTTGAAAATTTTTATCGCCGGATTTTTCTTTTATATCTTGAAATACTTTATATGCTTTTTGAAAATATGGTCTAACTTCTTCTTGTTTTTCAAAATAAGGAGCTATTGTCATTATTCCTAAAAGCGCAATATTTTTGCAATTTTGGGAACAATATCTGTATATTTCATATATTTTATCGCTTGAAACTCCGAATTTTGATTCTTCAAAAGAAATTTTCAATTCAAGCAAACATTTTTGCACTTTGTTTATTTCTTTTGCATATTTATTTATCGCATCAGCCAAATCC
>JBAYZJ010000017.1:0-17276 GCA_041672565.1 Endomicrobiaceae bacterium | reverse complement strand
GAAGCTGCAATTATGAATATTATCGGTGACGTAAATGGAAGAAATGCCATAATTCTCGATGATATGATAGATACCGGCGGAACTCTTACAAAAGTTGCCGCAGCCATAAAAAATGCGGGAGCCATTGCGGTTTACGCAGCAGCTTCTCACGGCGTATTATCAGGAGAAGCTTTAGAAAAAATACAAAATTCATGTTTGCAGGAAGTTGTAATAACCGATTCAATTCCGCACAACGGAGAAAATAAAAAAATAAAAGTTTTATCTATTGCTTCTCTTTTAGCGGAAGCAATTATGAGAATATCTAACGATGAGTCTATCAGTGCACTTTTCGTTTAAAATAAAAAAGGCAGAAATATAAATGGAGGAAACTCATGAAGCAAGTAGTATTAGAAGCAGAAATAAGAGAAGTATCGCAAAATTTAAATGCAATTAGAAATTCAGGAAAAACGCCTGCAGTATTCTATGGAAAAAATGAAACTCCTATAGCTGTTACAGTCGATACAAAGAATTTTATGTCAATAGTTGATAAAGAAGGCGCCAATGTTATTATTGAATTAAAATTCAAAGATTTTTCTAAAACAGCTATAATTAAAGAATTACAAAGACATGTTCTTACACAGTCTCCAAACCACGTTGATTTTCAGGCAATATCTCTTAAAGAGAAAATTGATATTCTTGTTCCCGTCCATATTGACGGTATTGCAGACGGCGTAAAAAATGCAGGCGGAACTTTGGAACATATTTTGAGAGAAATAAAAGTCAGATGTCTGCCTACTGATATACCTTCTAAAATCAGCGTTGATGTTTCAGCTATGAAAATCGGCGAAGCTTTGACTGTTGCACAACTGCCGAAAATTGAAGGCGTTGAATATGAAAACGATCCTGAAAATATCGTTGTAAACATATTGGCACAAGTAGTTGAAGAAGAAAAACCGGCAGATGCTGCCGCGGAGCCACAGACACCTGAAGTAATTTCTAAAGGCAAAAAAGAAGAAGAAGGCGCTGCGGAAACAAAAAAATAACCGCTTATGTCTGATATTAAATTTATTATCGGACTCGGCAATCCGGGCGAAAAATATATTAATACTCGCCATAATTTCGGTTTTAAAGCAGTTGATAAGATTATATCTATTGAAAACCTTGCATGGAAAAACTGGAACGATATGGCGAGTATTGTTTTTTATACCAGGAACCAAAAGAAAATTCTGTTTGCAAAACCTATGACTTTTATGAACAATTCCGGTTTTGCAGCAGGCGCTCTTTTAAAATATTATAAAATCGCGCCTGAGGAAATGTTGGTTCTTTATGATGATTTTTCCATACCCGCCGGAGAATTTCGTTTCAGGTCAAACGGTTCGGCGGGAGGACATAACGGCATTAACTCTATAATAACGCAGACAAATACAAAAAATTTCCCGAGAATAAAACTTGGGATAGGACCTCTTGTTAATTGTTCAAATACGGCTGACTTTGTATTGAATACTTTTACTGCTTCGGAAAAAGACAAAATTGAAAATATTCTAAATTTAATAAAGGACTACATTGATTTAATAATTGATTTGGGATTTGATAAAGCTATTTCAAAAATTGCTTTAAAAAAAGATTAAAATGATAATAACGGTTAAAAAAAATTTTTTAGATTTACTTTCACAGACAACGGATAAAGACAAAATTTTTATCATCGGATGTGCAGGCTGCGCCACAAAATGTAATACCGGCAGCGAGTCCGCTGTTTTGGAACTTTCCGAAACTTTTCAAAAAAACGGCAGAATCGTAAACGGTTCTGCGGTTTTGGATACTGCCTGTGATATAAGAATTGCAAAGAAAGAATTAGCAAAAAATGCAAAATTTATAAATTCCACTATTGTTGTTGCCCTTACGTGCGGAGCAGGTATTCAGGCAATAGAAAAAATTACGGATTTAAAAATCATAGCGGGTCTTGACGGCTTGTTTGTCGGAACAACGGAAAGAATAGGAGTTTATAACCAATATTGCAGCACATGCGGGCAATGCATTGTCGATAAAACTGCAGGCATATGCCCTGTTACAAGATGTTCGAAAGGTCTGATAAACGGTCCTTGCGGAGGTTTTGTAAACGGAAAATGTGAAGTTGATCCCGAAAAAGACTGCGCATGGGTATTAATCTATGAAAAATTAAAAAAAACTAATTCTGAAGAAAAAATAAAAAATACTTATTTACCTCCTAGAAATATTGTAAAACCAAAAAATATAGTTTATAAAAAATAATATAAATGATGAAATTTAAAAACAAATTACTATCCAACGACTTTATTGTAACGGCAGAACTTTTTCCGCCTAAAGGAACGGATATATCCGTATTGCTTGAAAAAGCGGACATTCTCTCAAAAGCCGTAGACGCAATAAATATAACAGATAACCAAAGAGCCTCTATGAGAGTAGGTTCTCTGGCGATTTGTAAACTTTTAAAAGATAAGGGATATGAAACAATACTTCAAATGACATGCAGGGACAGAAACAGAATAGCATTGCAGTCTGATTTATTAAGCGCAAGCGTTTTGGGACTTGAAAATATATTAATTCTCAGCGGAGACCATACATCCGCCGGAGAATATGCAGGAACAAAATCAGTATATGATCTTGACACTATACAGTTAATAAAAACCGCAAGATTATTGGAAACGGGAGTAGACTTGGCCGGGAAAAAGCTTAAAGGCAGCCCTAGTTTTTGCCTCGGAGCAGTTGCGAATCCTACGGCAAGTCCGATAGATTTACAAATCTTAATGCTTGAAAAAAAAATCAATTCAGGAATAGAATTTGTACAAACCCAAACAGTCTTTGACATAGTGCAATTTAA
The DNA here is from genome assembly GCA_041672565.1 of Endomicrobiaceae bacterium. Classification (GTDB taxonomy): domain Bacteria; phylum Elusimicrobiota; class Endomicrobiia; order Endomicrobiales; family Endomicrobiaceae; genus Praeruminimicrobium. The sequence goes on along the minus strand of JBAYZJ010000017.1, from coordinate 14,440 downwards.
AACTTTTTTTGATAAAATAAAATCTGTAAGCACAAATAAAAATATTAAAATATTGCCCGGAGTTACAGTGATTAAATCTGTTTCTTTCATGGAATTTCTTAAAAAGCTTCCCGGCGTCAATATCCCCCAAAATATTCAAGACAGAATCATTTCTGCAAAAAATCCGTTTGAAGAAGGTATACAAATCTGTTCGGAAACTATACGCGAATTAGGAAATTTTGCGGACGGCGTACATATTATGGCCATAGGAATAGAAGAAAATATTCCTGACATATTGAAAAAATCTGGAAAATTATGAAAAAAAAGATATCATTAATATTGATATGTATTGTTTTTTTAATTAAGCCTATGTTTGCAGGCGGCGGATCAGGAAGCACAGCTTTTCAGGTTTTACAAATTCCAATGACAGCTTATGAAGCATCTCTGGGGAATAATTATATTTCCGACACGTCTTCCTGTATTTCAAATCCTTCTATGATACCTTTTGCGCCTAGATCTTTAATATTAACTCATGCGGTTTATCTTGAAGACACTAATTACAGCGTTGCAGGTTTTAATCTCCCTTTAAATAACAAGTCTGGTTTAAATATCTCATGTGTTTATTTCGATTTAGGCTCAATGACAAGAACTATTGATAACGGAGCCGGAGGATATACAGAGCAGGGAAAATTCGGCGCAAACGATAAAGTATTCAATATTTCTTACGGTATGGAAATAACCGAATCTTTTTCTGCGGGAATCACGGCAAAGTACATTAAACAAACAATTGACGACGTTTCATATGAAGGATATGCCGGACATTTAAGCGGAATGTTTTTTGCAAATGAATGTTTATATTTCGGCGCAGGCATAAATAATTTCGGTACACAGGTAGCGGGATATAATCTGCCCACAAATTTATATCTTTCATGTTATGGAAACATTAATGAAAATACAGTTTTAACAGCTCAGATGAACGAATATTTTAACGATGACATATATGAATTAACAATCGCAAGCGAAGTGAATTTAGAAAATTTTTTATTTTTCAGAATTGGTTATACAGTCCCGTTAAAAAAAGAAATCGAAGATTTTACATATGAATTTGTTTCAAATTTAACGGCAGGCGTCGGATTCAGATTTGATTTTTTATCTTTAGACTATGCATGGCTGCCTGAAGGCGACTTAGGCAATACGCATATGTTTTCCTTATTGGTTAAATTTTAATTTGAGAGAATGATAATGGACAGAATTAAAAGAAAAATTTGCTTTTGTTTTATTTGCGCGATTGGAATATGTTTTGCAAATAATCTTTTTGCTGTTCCGGCAAATCCAACTCCTACCAAACTTTCACAGCCTGACGGAACAAATATAATAATTTTATTAAAAGGCGATGAATTCTTCCATTGGAACGAAACTACCGACGGCTATACAATATTAAAAGATACTCAGACAAAATTTTGGACATATGCGCAAAAAAAAGATGACGGAAGTCTTGAACCGTCCTCATATAAAGTAGGAAAAGATTCGCCAATCTCTGCCGGAGTAAAAAAAGCATTAAGAGATGATGTTAAATTCAACGCCGCACAGATAAAAATAAAATCATTTTCTGCAGGATTGGCATCTTCATATCAAAAAATATCACAATCACAGAAAACATCTTCCGTAAGTAATACTGCATCTGTATCTGCTTCAGGAACAAGAACGAATTTGGTTATTCTTGTTCAGTTCAGCGATTTGGGTTTCAGGGACAACAAACCTTTTTCATCTTCTTCCACAGATGACGAAATAAGAGACGCATACTATAAATTGTTTAATACTACTAATTATACGGAAGACGGAGCTTTAGGATCGGTAAAAGATTTTTTTTATGAAGTCTCTTACGGAGCTTTAACTATGGAGTCTGTAATCTACGAAAAAATAGTAACGCTTGATTCAAGTTATGCAGAATACGGTGAAAGTTCAAAAACAAAAGATACAGAAGATATGGCAAGAGAAGCATTAGCAAAACTTGAAGCCGCCGGTTTTGATTTTAAATCAGTATGGCCGTCATCAGACGAACCTGAGGGACTTACTTTTATACACGCAGGCGGAGGCGCCGAATATGAAGGTAATGACAAAGCCTATATATGGTCTCAAAAAAGCGAACTGACACCATCTGTCACATATGACGGTATTTCTTTTAGTCTATACCACACAGAACCGGCAAGAAGAGGCTGGGACAGCGACTCCTCAACTCAAGGAATAACAAGAATAGGGGTAATATGTCATGAAGCAACTCATTTCTTCGGTATGCCTGATTTGTATGATTATACTACTATTAATAATAAATATGTCAGCGCAGGTCTTGGTAAATTTTGTTTAATGTCTGGAGGAAGTTGGAACGGCAGTGACCACGGTAATAGCCCCTCTCATCCGTCAGCATGGATAAAATACAAACTCGGGTGGATTACTCCTCAAACGCCTGATGAAGGAACAAATACAATAGGGACATCGGCATCTTCAAGTACGGCATTTTATAAATTAACGGGCGAATCTTTCGCTTCAACAGAATATTTTCTCATGGAGAACAGACAAAGCGTAGGCTTTGATAAATACATACCGGGCACAACAAGAGGTATTTTAATTTATCATATAGATGAGTCTAAATCCAGCAATAATGATAGAACTCATTATATGGTTGATTTGGAAGAAGCAGACGGAACAGCCGTTTGGACAAACGATCATTTGGCAAATTATACAAACTCAGGATTGGATTCGGATTATTTCAGAAGCAATACTGTCACAGTTTTTAATGACAGCTGCACAGCTTCTCCAAACAGTCAAAGTTACACATACCAGTCTTCAGGTATAGATATTTCAGATATTTCCGCCAGTGGCGCAACAATGTCATTTTCTGTGCCTGAATCCGTAAGCTATACAAATTTTATTGACGCTTTAACGGATGCAAAAGGATTGAAATTCTTAAATATCGTAATGGATTATTCTCCTGAAAAGACCAAAGATGAATTAAAATTGCTGAGTGTATCGGAACAAGAAAAGATAGGACAATATTTTACTTTCACAACATCCGGAGCAGCACAGGCGGATAATATGTATGATATATATACCGCTTATTTAAATGATTCTGCAATTTATGGAATCGCTAAAACACAAACAGGGTTAGTTTCTTCAATTCAGGCAAATTTAATAAATAAATTAAATTATAATCTTACGGTTTCTTCCCAAAGCGTAAGCAGAGTAGGAACAATAAGCGACGGAAATAATCCTCCTACACAGGAAGATACTTCAACGGCTTCAAGCAGCAAACGTTTTACCGGTACGGAAGCTATTGAAAACATCAACGTATATTCAGAAAATCTCGGATACCTTATGTATAAAATTTCAAACATGTATGCGGGAGAAGGATATGATATAATAGAAATTACTTCTTCAACAGTTATATCAAGTTATACGGAATATGCTTATGTTTTAGGAGAAAACAGCATTTCTTTTGATAATTTATCAAAAGTTGTTTTTTATCCTAATCCCGTAAGAAACGGGCAGCTTAATATTATAAATATGCCGTCATCGGCAACCGTTCTTGACATACAAATTTATACAATGCTGGGCAAAATAGTAAGAGTCTTCACCATATCGGACACTCAACTAAACGGCGAAGGTTCCAGAAGCATAAAATGGGACTGTAAAAACAGCAGCGGAAATAATGTCGCTCCGGGAGTATATTTATTGTTAATCAAAACGTCTTCCGATAAAAAAGTGTCTAAAATTGCAGTTATCAGGTAGCATCAATGTCAAAAAATTCACAGACAAAAATAATTTTTATATCAATATCCATTTTATATGCCGCCGGGAATTTTATATGGTGGCAGATCAACACTCCAGTCATTCCTTTTGCAATTGCGGCAAGACATTTTCTGGATATATTTGAAAAAGGATATTTATTCTACAACGCTCCTTTCATGACATATATAACAAGATTTTTTTTCTTTTTATTCGGAAAAGAATATTTTGATTTAATAATAATATTAATTAATTATATTTTCTTTTTAATTTCGCTGTATTTTATTTATAAAATCGGAAATGAATTAAAAGATAAAGAAACAGGTAATATTGCCATGCTTCTGTTTGCTCTTGTTCCTGCAATATACGGTATGAGCAGACAATACGGACATCAGGATTACCATATAATAGCTCCTCTCACATTCAATATCTACTGTCTGATAAAAGCAGAGCATTTCAAAAATCGTAAATGGTCATTACTATACGGAATATCCGTAGGAGTCGGATTAATGATAAAAGACACATTCTCTTCTTATTTTTTCCCGCCTTTTGCGATAATATTGGTACAAAGCCTCAGAAAAAATTTCAAAACATCAACTATAATTAATGTTTTGATAGCAGTATCGTCCGCCTGTTTAATATCAGGATGGCATTATTTCAGATTTTTAATATTCAGAAAACTCGTTAACGAACCGATAACAGACCCCGGAGCTCCTGTCTTTTCCTTTGAAAGTTTAAGAGTAATGACAATAGGTTTATGGGATGAATTGTTATCACCGCCTATATTTCTATTGTTTTTAATAGGATTAGTATGGTTTATTGCAAAATATAAAAGCTATTACAAATATCCGTTTATCTTCTATATGCTCGTTCCATGGACGGTAATAATGTTTATGCCTCAACAAAAATATTCTGAATTTGCGGCAGCCTGTATTCCCATTATGATATTAATCAGCGCTCTGTTTATATCAAATATACGAAAAGAAACAGTTAAAAAAATAATAATAATTGTAACCGTCTGCATAGGAATGCTTCAATATATTGATTTTTCTTACGGTATCGACACTAAACTTTTTAATTCCGGATTTAAATATAAAAAGCATCGTATAAGTTATTATAATAAAAAAAATCAGGCTATTATTTCTTATAATAATAAAAGAGATATTCTCAAAATTCAAGTCAGAGATTACTTAAAAGAAAATTATCCTGACGCAAATATTTTAATTAAAGAATTAAGCAATGATACCGTAGACAATTTATCTTTTATATCATGGATGTATTTAAATAATTTTAAAGTTGTAAACGATGATTTATTCAATTTCCCACAAGTTCAGGATATTGATATTATCGTCTCGACTCATAAGAGTATGACTCCGGATGAACTTATTTCTTCAAGAATGCATTTTCTTTGCACAACATTCCAGGAAGACGTAAATGCCAGCAACAGAATTTATCTTTTGGAACAATTAAAAATTCTAAAACAAAGAGAAAAAGAAATAAGCGATAATTTTACAGAAATAAAATCTTTTAGCCATATAAAAAATGATCCGCAGCAAATTATAATATCCGCAAGAAAATCTGAACTTAATACAAAATAGCTTTCACGAAAGCTGCACAAAAAACAGCATACCACGGTATTATCTATTTCAAGCTTACCACTTATTATTATGTATTTTAGAAGGATTGTACTTTTGTTTAGGCAATTCACCGCCGGCAGGATAACCTACGGGAACGACGCATAAAGGAATTATATTTTTAGGAATCATTAATAAATGCTGTATCCCCTTAACTCTGTCTTCCTGCGGATAAATTCCGCACCATACAGCGCCCAAATTCAAAGATTCCGCAGCTAAAAGAATATTTTCCGTTACTGCTGAACAATCTTGAACCCAGTAAGTTCCGCTGACATCAGAATTGCCGCAAACAATAATTGCAACCGAAGCATTTTTTGCAGGCAAAGCATAAGGAAGTATTTTTGCAATACTCTCCAAAGTTTTTTTATCGTTTATCACTATAAATTCCCAAGGTTGTTTATTCATTGCGCTTGGAGAAGCCATACCGGCTTTCAACAAAATATCAATTTTATCCTGATCAACCTTTTGAGAAGTGTATTTTCTGACGCTTTTTCTGTTTAAAATATTATCGATAACGGCATTACTGCCGGCATAAGACGCCGAAAAACAAAAAATCATAAAACAACAAACAAAAGAAACTAATCTTGACATTTTTTCTCCTGTAATAATATTAATTTATGCATCAATTCTTCCCAGCTTACAAATTAATGCAATTTGATTTCTGCAATTTTTCATAATCATCAAAAGCTTTTAAATACGCCATCACTTTTTCTATGTTAGTCAAAATTGAACAACCGCACTTTATGGCAGTCTTTCTTATTTCGGCATTGTCTTTTCTGTCGGTCAAATCAAAATTTTTATGTATATTTATAACAAAATCAACTTCACCGTCTCTTATAATGTCAACAGCTCTCGGACAGTCATTCCAATGCACAACATTGACGTTATATCCTTTTTCTTTCAGATATTTCGCGGTTCCCGTAGTTGCATATATGGGAACGTTTAATTTATAAAGGCTGTCAACAACTTCCATAAATTTAAGTTTATCTCTCTCTCTTCCGGAACTTACTAAAATACCTTTTTTAGGTTTTTTTATCTGTGTTGCTTCCATTGACAAAAGCATCGCCTGATTAAAATTGCTTCCGAGACAACCGACTTCTCCTGTGGATCCCATTTCAACGCCTGTTACTGGATCTGCTCCGTCAAGTCTCTGGTAACTGAACATTGAAGCCTTTATACCTACAAAAGGAATTTCACTTTCATCAATGACTATTTTTTTTATTTTTTCCTTATTCATAACTTTGCAGGATATTTCAGCAAGATTTTTCCCCGAGACTTTCGAAATAAAAGGAAAAGATCTTGACGCTCTGGAATTACACTCTATAACTTTAACATCGTTGTCTTTTGCAATAAACTGAATATTGAAAGGTCCGTTAAGATTAAGCCCTTTTGCTATTTTTCTGACAATATCTTTTATTGTATTTACCGTCTTAACATAAAGTTTTTCCGGCGGGAAAACCAAAGTCGCATCGCCGCTGTGAACTCCTGCATTCTCGACATGTTCACTGACAAGAGATATTATAACTTCTCCGTCCTTTGCAACGCCGTCGCATTCGACTTCTTTCGCATCAAGTATAAATTTTGATATAACCACAGGATAATCATCGGAAATATTTTTCGTAAGCGACAAAAAATAATCAAGACTGCCGTCATCGCTTGCAACATTCATAAGAGTTCCCGACAAAACGAAACTAGGCCTTATCAAGACAGGAAAACCGACTCTCTTAATAAATTCATCTATTTCTTTTCTTGAAGTAGCCGATATCCATTCAGGCTGGTCTATTCCCAACTTATCAAGAAGCGTTGAAAATTTATTTCTGTCTTCGGCCATATCAACCGTTTTTGCACTGTGTCCCAAAATTTTCACTTTAGCTTCATTTAAAGGCTGTATTAAATTATTAGGGTTTTGTCCGCCCATTGAAGCTATTACTCCTTTCGGCTTTTCAATATCAACTATATCAAGAACTCTTTCAAAAGATAATTCTTCAAAATACAGCCTGTTAGAAGTAGAAAAATCAGTTGACACGGTTTCAGGATTACAGTTTATAATAACGCTGTCAGCTCTTTTGCCCTTAAAATATTTGCTGGTCATAACCGAACACCAGTCAAATTCAAGACTGCTTCCTATACGATAACTTCCGCTTCCGAGAGTTATTATACTTGAATTTTTCTTTGTAAGAGCAATATCGTTATGCTGGCCGTCATAAGACAAATACAAATAATTTGATCCGGTAGGATATTCGGCGGAAGTCGTATCTATTTGTTTTACTACAGGAACGACATTTAACTTCTTTCTTAATTTTCTTACCTGTAAAGACAATGTCTTGATCTGTTTCTGGGTATGCTTTACATTCGGTTCTTTAACGCTTAAGAAAAATTTTACAAGCTGATAATCTGAAAATCCCAAAGACTTTAATTTTCTTAGATATCCTTTGTCAAAAGTTTTAAACGCAGAATATACATCCTTCGTTTTCGTTTTTGCAAGTATTGCCGTAACTTCATTTTCCATATTCGCCAGCGTCTGTACATGAGTTAAAAACCATTTTGAAATATTTGACAACTCTGCTATTTTTTCAAGAGTATACCCTCTTTTAAATGCCTCATATATTGCAAAAAGGCGGAGATTTGTAGGATTTTCAATTTCATATTCCAAAGCTTCTTTTGATGCGTCTTTAAAGATTCCGGCGGTAATGCCTTCTTCATTTTCATTAACCATTCTTATGGCTTTTTGCGTTATTTCACAGAAATTTCTTCCGATTGCCATAACTTCCCCGACAGACTTCATCTGCGTGCCAAGTAATTTTGAAACTCCCGTAAATTTCGTCAAATCCCATCTTGGAACTTTTAAAGTCACATAATCCAAAGAAGGCTCAAAAAATGCTGACGTAGTGGTGGTTACGGGATTCTTCAATTCAAGTAAATCAAATCCTGATACGACTTTTGCGGCTATATAAGCAATAGGATATCCCGTAGCTTTCGACGCAAGAGCTGACGATCTTGAAAGTCTGGCATTTATTTCTATGACATAAAATTCATATTTGAAAGGACTTAAAGCGAATTGAACATTACATTCTCCGACAACTCCGATGCTGTGGACTATTTTTATCGCCGTATCCCTAAGCATATTGTTTTCAATATTATCTATTGTCTGGCACGGAGCTATAACTATGGAATCGCCCGTGTGTATGCCCATAGGGTCAAAATTTTCCATATTACATATAGTTATGCAATTACCCTGTCTGTCTCTCATTACTTCATATTCAATTTCTTTCCAGCCGTGCAGAGACTTTTCTATCAAAATTTGAGGGACTGACATAAGCGCCGCGGAAGCGAGATTTTTTAAAGTTTCGGCATTTTTAGCCAAACCGCTGCCTAAACCGCCTAAAGCAAAAGCGGATCTTGTAATTACAGGATACCCTATCTCTTCTGCAACTCTCAACGCGTCTTCAACTGTTGAAACGGCTTTGCTTTGCGGAATAGGAACGTCTATTTCCTGCATTCTTTTTGCAAACAAATCTCTGTTTTCCGAAATTTCCAAAGATTCTACGGGAGTCCCCAAAACTTCAACCCCGTATTTTTTAAGCACGCCTGATTTTTCAAGTTCTATAACGCAATTTAAGGCAGTCTGTCCTCCAAAACTTGAAATAATGCCGACAGGTCTTTCCTGTTCTATTATTTTTTCAACCCAAAAAGGAGTCACGGGGTATAAAAATACTTTTTTATCCTCATCGCTGTTTGTCTGAACCGACGCAATATTAGGGTTAACGACAATAACTTCAAGCCCTTCTTCCTGCAAAGCTTTAACGGCCTGCGAACCCGAATAATCAAATTCTCCCGCCTGCCCTATCGCCAAAGCGCCTGAACCCAATAATATTACTTTCTGTTTTTTATTTGTTTTAGGATTTAAAAATTTTAGTATTGGCATTTTCCCCTCTTCCTCAAAATTATATCGATCTTATGTTTCAACTAAATCTTTTAAAATCCCGTCAAATGCGCATTCCTTACATGCACAGCCGACGGGAATTTTTATTATTTAAAATTTAATCTCATTAATACCTTTTACAACTTTTACAAAAAAATAAACTTCTGTTTCAATATCGAAACTAGAGAGTTTTTATAAATTGATCTAAAATCCATCCCGTATCATTAGGACCGCTTGACGCTTCCGGATGAAACTGGACGGACATAAAAGGTTTCGTTTTATGTTTAATGCCTTCAACGCCTTTATCGTTGGCATTTTCAAACCATAAATCCCATTCAGGCATAATAGTTTCTGAATCAACCGTATAGCTGTGATTTTGGCTTGTCATAAAAGCTTTATGTCCCGGAATTGCAAACACAGGCTGATTGTGGCTTCTGTGCCCGTAAGGCATTTTTTTAATTTTTGCACCGGAAGCAAGAGAAATTATCTGATGTCCCAGACATATACCCAAAACAGGTTTATCTCCGTTAAGCAAATCTGCAACTCTTGCGACTAAATCTCCTGTATTTCTAGGATCCCCCGGACCGTTGCTTATAAGCCACCCGTCCGCCTGAACTTTTGAAAAATCGCTGTTCCAAGGAATAAGTTCTATCTGGCATCCTTTTGAAACAAGCATTCTTAATATATTCCATTTAACGCCGCAATCAACAACAGCGACTTTCTTTTTGCCTTGCCCGTAAGTGCAGCTTGTATTCGTAGAAACCGTAGACATCAAATTAAATTTTGAAGGATCTACATATTCGTCTTTCTTAAAATTTTCCACAAACGGAAATTTTTTCAGAGTGTTTTCTTTTTTGCAGCCTTCCGGGATTATCCAACCGAAAAGATTTCTGCTGTTCCTTATTGTCTGAACCAAATATCTTGTGTCAAGACCTACTATGCCGGGAACCTGCTGGCTTATCATCCACTCCTCCAAAGACATACCGTTATTGTGATGATAACATTCGTCAAAAATTTCAGAAGCAATGATCCCCTGTGTTTTTATCGATGAACTTTCATGTCCGTAAGACATAAAAAAATCCCCACCGTTTAAGGCAGGGACACCGTAATTACCTATAAGACAAAAACTGAAAACCAGAATTTGCCCGACATATGACGGATCCGACATAGATTCGCTGTAACCAAGCATACCCGTATTAAAAACCATTTCACCGCTTACAGCAACATCCGAACCGATTAATTTCCCTTCAAATTTCATGCCGTTGGAAAGTTCCAGAACAGCTTTTTTTCTTGCTTGTTTTTTAGTCATTGTTTTATCCATTATTTCTTGTCTATAAAATCAAACATCTTTATTATAGTTTTAGCTATATCGTTTATTGTTCTGCCGGAATCCATAGCCTTTTTTTGCAAATTTCTGTATGCCTGAGCTTCGTCAAGTTTGAATTTTTTCATCAAAATCCCCCTTGCCCTGTCTACATTCTTCCTTTCTTCAATCTGATGCTCAAGGCTTTGGACTTTCTTTTCCATATCATAAAACTTATGGGAAAGTCTGACGGCAAGCTCTGTAGTATGCAGCAAAACCTGGTTGTTGATAGGTTTTGTAATACAAAATATATCTATAGAATGTCTTTTTAATTCATTAATAAAATCGCTTTGGGCAATATTAGTCAATATGATAGTCGGACAAATCCTCAGCTCTTCTACTTTGCTTGCAAGAGTAAAACCGTTCATATCCAGCAGATTATAATCTGCGATAACTGCGGCAGGCATCATAATTGATACTTTTCTTAAAACATCATTGCCTGAATTTGATACATATAAGACGGAAAAATTATTTACGGATGAAGATAAAACAGATTTTATTTCATTTGACAACGCTTCTGAACAAACCAGTAATATTTTATAATTATCCATAAACTGTTCCTAACGTTATATTATATAAAATTTTTGGGAAATATCAAAACAAAATTCTTAATATTTTGTGTACATGTTATTATATGGATTTTTATTTACAGTCATATATTTTGAAAATTTATTTATGTCTATGATGCCTGTATATTTAAAATATTGTTTATATTGTTTAACATATTTCGCAAGCAAATCCAAATCTTCTTTTCCCATATCAACTTTTCTTATTTCTTTGCCGAGTTTATAATCCGGTATAACCCCGTTTATATACATTCTTCCGCCGTGCATTCCTGTACCGCAAAATCTGCCTGTCAATTCTTCATCTTTTGAAAGATCTAAACCCATAACTACTATTGTTCCGCCGGCCATATATTCGCCTAAAAAATCCCCGGCTCCGCCGCCTATAATTATTGCGGGCTTCATGTCAAGATATTCTTTCATATGTATACCGACTCTGTACCCTACGCTGTCTCTTATAAAAATTTCGCCGCCTCTCATTGCATATCCGGCAGTATCCCCGCAGCTGCCGTGAACGATTATTCTTCCTTTGTTCATAGTATTGCCTATCGCATCCTGGGCATTTGAGAGGACTTCTATTTCCGGACCGTCCATATATGCCGCCAAATCATTACCGGGAACTCCGTCAATTATAATTTTAACTTTGCCGCTGACGCCGCAGCCTATATACCTCTGTCCGAAAACATTTTTTAAAGTTATAGTATCGTAAGTTAAAGATTTTTCTTTAATTTCTTTATTAAGCTCTTTAGCTTGCCTTAAGTTCACTTCTATACTTATATTAGCCATTTTTACCTCTGAACATTTTATTATATCTGATATCCTGTGAAAAAACATTTAATCCGATATCTCTTTTCGTTATATCGTAATTCAAATCTTTCAGCGATATTCTGTCATTTATTATAGATGTGTATATGCCTGCTCTGTAAGGAAGATTCAATAAAGCAAATCCCACAAGCTTATCATCCTTAATTACAAGTTTTTTAAAAGTTACTTTTGTTTCATCATATTCTACATACTCGTTGTATCCCTGGTCTTTAGGATCAATTATACCGGCTGAAATCAGCTGAATTCCGAAAAAACCTATTGCATTCATTGCAAAAGAACCGCCAAACGGAGTTTTTACGCCGGCCATATTTGCGCCTGCGGTTTCTCCCTGAATAAAAGCATTAGGCCATAACGCCAAAATTTTATTCTGTTGCGATAATACATCTAAAGATTCAACGCAATCACCCGCGGCATAAACATCTTTAACGGAAGTCATCATATATTTATCAGTAACAATACCTCTGTTTATTTTTATTTTAGCGTTTTGCGCAAGAGAAGTATTGGGTCTTACTCCTACAGCCATTATAAGAATATCACAATCCAACTTCCCGCCGTCTGATAAAATTACTCCGTCAGAAGAGACTTCGGAAACAGTTGTTGATAATTTAAATTTTATATTATTTTCTTCTATGTGCTTCTGCATTATTGAAGCTGTTTTTTTATCAAGAACGGAAGCCATAAGTCTGTCAGCCAAATCTATAACCGAAATCTGTCCGACTTTACCGGCAAGAGCTTCGGCAGCTTTTAAACCTATAAGCCCTGCTCCTACTATTACGACTTTAGATTTCTTTGTTATAACTTTTTCTATTTTCTGAGCATCTTCAAGTTTTAAAAACGTAAACACATTTTTATGCTTTTCCAAACCTTTCACAGGAGGAACAAAAGGTATGCTTCCCGTGGCGAGAAGAAGCTTATCATATTTATAAGTCTTCTTGTTTGAACATTTAACTTCTTTCTTTTTTGTATCTATTTGCTGAGCCTGACATTTTAAAACAACATTGATTTTTCTGCCGGAATAGAATTCCGCCGGTTTATATTTCATTAAATTAATATCATATTTCCCGGCAAGATAATATGAAATCAAAGGTCTTCCGTAAGCTTCAAACGGTTCTTCGGAAATAATTGTTATTTTCCCTTTTTTATCTATGCTTCTGATTTTGTCTGCACAGTTTATTCCTGCGGCGCTGTTACCTATTATTAAATATTCCATTTACTTTACCTCTTCTTCATCCATAAGTTTAAGAGCGTTGTTCGGACAATTCTGCACACATGCCGGATCCCCTCCGGTATCTATACATAAATCACATTTTGAAATAACCTTTTTTTCCGTGCTTTTTTTAACGGCTCCGAACGGGCAAACCAACACACACGACAAGCATCCGACGCATTTTTCTTTTATATTTCTTACAATGCCGTTCTCATCCTTGTACATAGCTCCCGATATACAGGCTTTTATGCATTTCGGATCGCTGCAATGTCTGCATTGTAAAGCAAAGTAAGTTTTAGTTTTAGGAGAAAGTATTTCTTCAACCACAATCGCGGACTGTATATTCTCTTTTTTATAAGTTTTTATTATATCTTTTGATTTCGAATGTGCCGTTCTGCAATAAACTTCGCACAAGCCGCATCCGAGACAATTCTTTTCAAACGCATAAACTTTTTTCATTTTTACCTCTTTATAATATCAGTAAAAAACATATCATACCGATACCTTCTTTTTTAATCCATTTTATCTAACAAAAGTAGTCCAAAAGATTTTATTTTGTAAATCCTTTGGACTGCCTTGTCCATTACACTAATATCAACAATATATACCATATAAGTAAAGTTTTTAAATTATAAACAAAATTCCCGTTAATGTCAATACTGGCTGTTTTTTCTTTGCAAAATACAAAAAAAAGTTGTATTATTCAAATTATAATGGGGTATTGGTTCTTTTATTTGAAAAAATATTTTACGGAGGAAGCATGCGCAGATTTCTTAACAGACTGGGAAAAGTTTCATTTGTTATTGCAATCATAACATTAATGTCATTAGTCCAACAAAGTTTTGCAGCTATTAGCGGCAGTAACAGTTCAGAAAATTATACGTATTCATCAGACAGCGGAACGGACAATATGTATACATCTACAATGACAGGAAGCGGGTACAGCGGAGTCGTTTTAAGCACTTCGACAGCAGTATCTTTAACTGCACAGGGAACAGGTTCGCGGCCGACAATGACTACGTGGTATAATGATACAGCTCTTAACCTTTCAACTTCAAGCGCAGTAATAAATCTTAATAATATCAGCGTAAGCAATTCCGCAAGTTTACAGGCGTCTTCTTTAAATATTGACAACTATTCATACCTGTTTAGCGATTCCGGCTC
>JBAYZJ010000016.1:0-17617 GCA_041672565.1 Endomicrobiaceae bacterium | reverse complement strand
AGTTGCGTCGTTTGAAAGAAGATGAATATCATAGTCTTTTAAAGTTTGGCCTATTCTTTTTTCTATATAATATTTTGTTCCGGCGCTGCATAAATATACCGGCACGCCGTATTTTTTGCAAATATCTAAAGCGTCATAGAAATTTTTGTCAATTTCTATAGTCGAAATAAATTTATCCATTTCTTCCTGCGGGACGTGTATCTGTGAGAAAATACCGGTTAAAGCGTCTATATGCGTGATTTTCTTTTGCAGATAATCATTCCACGGTTTTAAGGATTTTTCTGATAAAAAAGTTTCAACGGCCATATGAAAAAAATCTTTTTTTGAAATAGTTCCGTCGAAATCGCTGATTAAAACTGTTTTTTTATTATTCATAATGCTTATATTATACAAATAATTTAAGATTTTATTTAATCTGTAATGCGCGCGGCGTATATCTGCCTGCAAATTCAGACTTTGCAAGAAAAGTAATTTTTAGGATAAATTCTGTTTTTGCGGCGGTATATGCATCTCTGTTATGTTCAAATTTTTCTTTTAATTTAATTTTGAGAGTTTCATATTGTCTTGCCGTTTCAGTATGTTTTTTCAGGTAATCGCGGAAATATAATTCGTTCCAGTCTCCCGAATATCTTATGTGTATATGAAATACTTTTTCTTCAAATCCGTTTTCCGTGTATCCTTTCATAAACATCATATGAGGCGGAGGATTTTTAGGCTGCGGGTCAAAAATATAACCGCTGTTTTTCATCGAGGCGGTTAATTTTTTAGTATCAGTATTTTTTTGTATTTCAATTAAAATATCAATTGTCGGTTTTGAAATAAGACCTTCGACGGATGTGCTTCCTATATGGTTTATGCGCTGAATATTTTCTTTTCCTATTATTTTGATAATCAGCGATTCTTCATGCGCATACCATTCTTTCCATTCAGGATTATAAGAACTTAATTTTATCGGGAACAACCGCCATAATTCTTCAAGAGACATTTCGGATAAAGTTTTTTTCATTATGTTTATATTATAAAAAATTTGTAAAATAAATAATATGTTGAAAAGTTTTAAACCGGTGGTTAATGAAAATACCGTGCAGATTATTGTCGGCACTATGCCCGGCGAAGCTTCTTTGAAAGCCGGTCAGTATTACGCTTATAAACATAATAATTTATGGCGTATTGTTTTTGATGTCTTTGACGGCGTCGGTATATCTTGCGATTACAGCTGTAAACTTAACGTTCTTTTAAAGAACAGAACCGGTTTATGGGATGCTTTGGCTTATTGTAAAAGAAAAGGCAGTCTTGATAAAAATATAATGCAGGAAAAGCCTAACGATTTTAAAAGTCTTTTGAAAAAATATCCGAAAATAAAAAAATTGCTGTTTAACGGACAGAAAGCAAATAAATATTTTGTTAAATATTTCGGGTATCTTGAAGGCATTGAATATATCGTTCTTCCTTCTACAAGTCCTGCAAACGCTTCGAAAAAATATAAAGATAAGCTGGCTCTTTGGAGTAAAGCGCTGGACCTAAAAAAATAAAAATACGATATTTGAATACCGTATTTTTATTTTAATTACTTATATATAAGTATATTTTTAAAAAGTAAGTCTTGCGCCTATTTTAGGTACAAAACTGTTCATAAGAGGTTCGTTTACATAAAAATAATCCACGCCGAAATCAATACTGAAACCTATAGGCGTATTTATGCTTGCCCCAAGATATATTCCTCCTATGAAGGATGTTCCGTTATCGGTATATTTTGTGCCTAAAGTTTTGAATTCGCTGTTCCACATATTTACGCCTGCGCCGCCGCCGATGTAAAGCGCAAAGTATTTCAGCGAAACATAATCATAAAAAACGTTTGCCATAACGGCATTGTTTTCAACCCAGGCGTTTGTATTAATCAGAAAAAACAGAAAATCCGACATTGTCGCTCTTTTATGATAGGCGAGTTCAAATCTTCCTTTTTTGTATTTTATACCTGCTCCGAAATTATACATTGCCTGCAAGCCTGTAAGTTCTTTAGTTACATCCTGATATTTTACGTCAAAAGCGGTGTATGTGAGACCGGCGTCCGCCCTTATATAAGGATGAATTCTTTCATCTTTTTTTGTTTTTTCTTTATTTTCAGCTGCTGCGGCTGCTTCTTCTGTTGCAGATTGGTTTGGCTGTAAATTTTCATCCGGCTGTTGGTTTGGTTGCGCTTGTGATGTTTCGGTTTCAACGTATTGCTCTGCCGGCTGAGACGTTTGCTGTTGTTCTAGAATTGATGTTTGCTGGGCGACCTGAGGTTGTACTGATACTGTTGCCTCTACTGTCTGTACTGACAGGCTGCCTGCCGGGACTTCATCGGCCGCAAATGCCGAAGCAGTAATTCCTGCCGCTATAAACATACATAAAACAGCTGCCGCTTTCTTCATAAAATAATCTCTCCTTTATTATTTAATGTGTGAATAAGCATTTGCCGTTACTTTTAATATAATTATAGTATTGAAAAAAAACAAAGTTGTCAATTTAAAAATATTATAATTTTTGAATGCTTATTTAATTATGAAAAACCATTGACATTAAAAATAAATTTAGATATAATTCAATGACTTGTATGATGTGAACGGCAAGTCGGTTGGTATTTTGTCGTCGACAATACCGGAAACAAATTCGGTACTTGTTGTTTTTTGTTTTTAAAAAAAACAAGTTATAATAAAAAAAGGAAATGAAAATGGCTAGAGAGTATCCGTTAGAAAAGGTAAGAAATTTTGGAATAGCTGCTCATATTGACGCAGGAAAAACTACAACGACAGAAAGAATTTTATATTATACCGGAAGACTTCATAAAATCGGAGAGGTTCATGAAGGCGCCGCGACGATGGACTGGATGGATCAGGAAAGAGAAAGAGGAATAACTATATGTTCTGCCGCGACTTATTGCAGATGGCAGGATATGCAGTTTAACATTATCGATACCCCGGGCCATGTTGACTTTACTGCGGAAGTTGAAAGATCTTTAAGAGTTCTCGACGGAGCAGTTGTTGTTTTTGACTCAGGGAACGGTGTTGAGCCTCAAAGCGAAACTGTTTGGAGACAGGCTGATAAATATCATGTGCCTAGAATTATTTTTTCAAATAAAATGGATAAAATAGGCGCAGATTTTTATATGGTGATTGAACAGGTTAAAGAAAAACTCGGCGCAGTTCCGCTTCCTATTCAAATTCCTATAGGAATGGAATCTGATTTTAAAGGCATAGTTGATTTGGTAAAAATGAAAGCATATATTTGGTCAGGCGAAGAACTCGGCGCAAAATTTGATATAGTTGACATACCGGCAGACCTAGCTGAAAAAGCAAAAGAATACAGAGCACACTTAATAGAATTGGCAGCAGATTATGACGAAGATGTAATGAATTGTTTCCTTGAAGGAAAAGAACCTACCGAAGCACAACTCAAAAAAGCAATCAGAACAGCAACATTACAAATAAAACTTATCCCTATATTATGCGGAACATCTTTTAAAAATAAAGGCGTTCAGCCTATGTTGGATGCAGTTTGCGATTATTTGCCTTCGCCTTTGGACAGAAAAGATTTGAAGGGCATAAATCCTGAAACTAATGAAGAAGAAGCAAGACCGGCTGACGATAATGCTCCTTTCGCAGCCCTTGCGTTCAAAATACAAGCAGACCCTTTTATAGGAAGACTTACTTATATGAGGGTTTACTCTGGAACTTTGCAAAGCGGTTCTTACGTTTTCAATCCTGGTAAAAATAACAAGGAAAGAATATCTCGTATCGTAAGAATGCATTCAAACAACAGAGAGGAAATCAAAGAAGTAAGAGCCGGAGACATTGCGGCTGTAGTCGGTTTGAAAAACACCGGAACAGGAGATACTTTGTGCGATGAAAACAACATGGTCGTTCTTGAATCTATGGACTTCCCGGATCCTGTTATTTCCGTTGCGATAGAACCTAAGTCAAAAGCAGATGAAGAAAAACTTTCAAACGCTTTAAGTAAACTTGCAGAAGAAGATCCGACATTTACCGTAAAAACAGACGAAGAAATTGCGCAGACGATTATATCCGGTATGGGAGAACTTCATCTTGAAGTGCTCGTTGAAAGAATGAAAAGAGAGTTTAACGTTCAGGCAAATGTGGGAAGACCTCAGGTAGCATACAGAGAAACAATAAGAAAAGCTGCCGAAGCAGAATCAAAATACATCAGACAAACAGGCGGCAGGGGACAATACGGCCACGTTATTTTAACCGTAGAGCCTCTTGAAGCTGCCAAAGGTTTTGAATTCGTAAACAAGATTGTCGGCGGTGTAATTCCTAGAGAATATATACCTGCAGTTGAAAAAGGTATCAAAGAAGCTTTGTCAACTGGAACGTTGGCCGGATATCCTGTCGTTGATGTGAGAGTAACATTAACTGACGGATCTTTCCATGAAGTTGACTCTTCTGAAATGGCGTTTAAAATTGCCGGTTCAATGGCGTTTAAAGATGCCTGCAAAAAAGCAAATCCTGTAATACTTGAACCTGTTATGAAAACCGAAGTTATCGTTCCTGAAGATTATATGGGAGACGTTATCGGTGATTTGAACTCAAGAAGAGGAAAAATCATGAACATGGATTCAAAAAATAAAGTACAGCATATTAAAGCAAACGTACCTTTATCAGAAATGTTCGGATATTCCACTACTCTGCGTTCTTTAACACAGGGAAGAGGAAATTACAGTATGGAACCTTCACATTATGAAGAAGTTCCTAAACAAATAGCAGACAAAATATTGGAAAAGAAAATATAAAATAAGATAGGAGAATAAAAGAAAATGGCAAAAGAAAAATTTGACAGATCAAAGCCGCATGTAAACGTAGGGACGATAGGACACGTGGACCACGGGAAAACGACATTGACAGCAGCGATAACGAAGGTATTGGGAGACAAAGGATTAGCAACATATATATCATACGATCAGGTAGCAAAAGCATCGGAATCACAGGGAAGAAGAGATGATACAAAGATCGTAACGATAGCGGTAAGCCATGTAGAATATTCAACGGATAAAAGACATTACGCACATATAGACTGTCCTGGACATGCCGATTACGTAAAGAATATGATAACCGGAGCAGCGCAGATGGACGGAGCAATCTTGGTAGTAAGCGCATTGGACGGACCGATGCCGCAGACGAGAGAGCATATCTTGTTGGCAAGACAGGTAAACGTACCGAACATAGTAGTATTTTTGAACAAATGCGATGCAGTAGAAGATAAAGAATTGTTAGACTTGGTAGAAATGGAAGTAAGAGAATTGTTGACGAAGTACGGATTTGACGGAGACAAGACAAGCATAATAAGAGGAAGCGCATTGCAGGCATTGAACGGAGAGAAAGAAGGAATCGATTCAATAATGGCATTGATGGACGCGGTAGATAATGACATAAAGCTTCCGCAGAGAGACGTAGATAAACCGTTCTTGATGAGCGTAGAAGACGTATTCTCGATAACAGGAAGAGGGACAGTAGCAACAGGAAGAGTAGAGAAAGGAAAAGTAAAAGTTGGAGACAACTTGGAGATAGTAGGAATAACGGAAGAGACAAAGAAGACGGTAGCGACGGGAATAGAAATGTTCAGGAAGTTGTTGGACGATGCGCAGGCAGGAGACAACATAGGAGTATTGTTGAGAGGAATTGAAAAGAACCAGATAGAGAGAGGCCAGGTATTGGCAGCTCCTGGGACAATCCATCCGCATAAGAAATTCAAAGGACAAGTATATATATTAAAGAAAGAAGAAGGCGGAAGACATACGCCGTTCTTTAACGGATACAGACCGCAGTTCTATTTCAGAACGACAGACGTAACGGGAGTAGCGCATTTGCCAGCAGGAACGGAAATGGTAATGCCAGGCGATAACGTAACGATGGATATAGAATTGATAATGCCTGTAGCAATGGAACCGCAGTTAAGATTCGCAATAAGAGAAGGCGGAAGAACAGTCGGTTCAGGCGTTGTTACTGAAATTGTTGAATAATATAAATAATAGGGAATGAATATGTCAAATGAAAAAGTAGCAGTTACACAGACTCAAAGATTAAGAATAAAGCTTCGTTCTTATGATTGTAAAATGTTAGACGATTCTCTTAAAAAAATAGTGGAAACGGCAAGAAGAACCGGCGCAACTATAACCGGTCCGATGCTTCTTCCTACAAATGTCAAGAAATATACAGTCAACAGATCTGTTCATTCTGACAAGAAATCAAGAGAACAGTTTGAAATGAGAATACATAAGAGACTGCTTGATATCGGCGAGCCGTCAAATACGACGGTTGAAGAACTTATGAAATTGGATCTTCCGGCCGGCGTAGATATTGAAATAAAGATGTAAAAAAATTGTAATCAGAGAGAAATTATGTTAAAATCTATAATTGGTGAAAAAATAGGCATGACACAGGTTTTTGATGAAAAAGGCAGACTTGTGCCGGTAACAGTAGTTGAAGCGGGACCATGTGTGGTTACCGCTATAAAGACTGTTGAAAATGACGGATATAACGCTGTGCAGTTGGGTTTCTGTGACGTAGAAGAAAAGAAACTTAACAAAGCTCAGATCGGTCATTTAAAAAAAAATAATATAGCTCCTAAAAAAGTTTTAAGAGAATTCAGAGTGTCGGACGTTTCAGGTTTAACGATCGGACAGGAAATTAAAGCTGATATTTTTAAACCTGGAGATTATGTTGACGTAGGCGGTATTTCCAAAGGAAAAGGATTTGCCGGCGTTATAAAAAGACACAACTTTGGATTGCAGCCCGTAACCAGAGGAGCATCAGACAGAACAAGAGCAAGAGGTTCATCGGGTTCGCAGGGTCCTCAGAGAGTTCTCAAAGGGTTGAGAATGTCTGGACATTTAGGGCAAGAATATGTTAAAATACAAAAATTGCTTGTTGTAAATGTGGACGTCGAAAAAAATGTTATTCTTATAAAAGGAGCCGTGCCTGCAGCAAAGAAGGCGACTCTCGATATAAACAACACAGTAAAAAGAATTCCGGTTGTTCAGACAGAAAAAAAAGCAGCTAAGAAAAAATAAAATTTGTATATAGGACAAGACGATAATGGATACAATAGTTTATACCGTTGAAGGTAAAGAAAAAGGCAGATACGAACTTCCTGTGTTTTTTAGCACGGAAATTTCAAAATCGCTTCTTCATGAGATAACAACCGGATATCTCGCTAATTTAAGATCCGGTACGCATGCGACGAAAACAAGAGGCGAAGTTTCTTTTTCAGGTGCAAAACCTTGGAAACAGAAAGGAACCGGCAATGCAAGAGCAGGACAGAAAAATTCACCGCTTTGGAGAAAAGGCGGTATTATATTCGGTCCTCAGCCGAGAGATTATTATCAGAAAATGTCAAAACAAAAAAGAAGACTTGCTTTGAGCATGGCTCTTTCCGCTTTGGCGCAGGATAATAATTTGGTTTTAGTTGATTTGATTAGTATTGAACAGCCTAAAACAAAAAATATTGCAGCTTTCTTGAAAAACCTTAAGGTTGACGGACAGAAAGTTATAATAGCGCTTGCAAAGAAAAATGATGTTGTAAAAGTTGCGGCGAAAAATATTCCGAACGTAGTTGTAGAATATATCGGAAATTTAAATGCTTATCAAGTTATGTGGGCAAATAAAATTGTTACGACACCTGAAGCAATTGACAGCATAAAAGAAAAACAGTTAGCATAGTTTAAGAGAGAGAAAATAAATGGATATCAGAAACGTTATAAAAAAACCGCTCATAACTGAAAAATCTTCAATTATGAAAGAAAAAGAAAATAAATATACGTTTGTTGTTGATAAAGATGCAAACAAATATCAAATTAAACAAGCCGTAGAAAATTTATTCAACGTAAAAGTCAAAAGTGTTCATACAGCTATTTTTGCCGGTAAGGCAAAGAGAATGGGCGCTCATGAAGGTTATAAAAGTGACTGGAAGAAAGCTATTGTTAAGCTTCAAGAAGGTCAAGAAATTTCAGTGGTCGACGAAGCTTAAGGCTTAGAGAGAAGTAAAATATGGGCATTCTCTATAAGAAGAGAGAGTTATTAATTTAACTTTTCCGCCCGATAATAGGAAGATTTAGTATGCCGATTAAAACATTCAAACCTTACACTCCTGTAAGAAGATTTATCACTATGGAGGATTTTTCAGAAATAACGACGAATAAACCTGAAAAATCGTTAACAGTTCCTGCAAAGAAAACCGGCGGTAGAAATAATACCGGTCAGGTTATGGTTCGTTTCAGAGGCGGAGAACACAAAAGATTTTACAGAATAATTGATTTCAAAAGAAACAAAATCAATGTTTCCGCAAAAGTTATTTCCATTGAATATGATCCTAACAGATCAAGCAGAATTGCTTTGTTGGAATATGAAGACGGAGAAAAAAGATACATAATACAGCCTAAGGGCTTAAAAGTCGGAGACACCGTAATGTCCGGTCCGGATGCCGAGATAAAAGACGGAAATGCTCTTCCTCTTTCAAGTATGCCTGTAGGTACTTTTATACATAATTTAGAACTGGTTCCTGGTAAGGGGGCGCAACTTGTGAGATCAGCCGGATCTTCTGCGCAGTTACTCGCAAAGGAAGACGAGTATGCTCATGTAAGAATGCCTTCCGGAGAAATCAGACTGGTTCTGGTTAGGTGTTATGCAACAGTGGGACAAGTTGGAAATATTGAACATGAAAACATTTCAGTAGGTTCAGCCGGAAGAAGTCGCCACTTCGGTAGGAAACCTCATGTGCGCGGTACGGCCATGAATGCTACAGACCATCCGCACGGCGGTGGTAGAGGTAAGTCAAAAGGCAACAATCAGCCTCGTAGCCCATGGAATCAGCCGGCAAAGGGTTTCAAGACAAGACCAACTAAAGTTTGGGATTGGATGATAGTAAGTCACAGAAATAAAGCTAAGGGTAAATAATTTTAGCGCGAATGCAGTTGGAGGAATTTAATGAGTAGGTCAATTAAAAAAGGACCTTATGTTGATGACAAGCTTTTAAAGAAAATGCAAAAGCTCAATGAAACGGGTGACAAGAAAATAATAAAGACTTGGGCAAGATCGTCTGTTATTACGCCTGATTTTGTTGGACACACGTTGGCTATACATAATGGTAAAAAGTTTCTTCCGATATTTATATCGGAACAGATGGTTGGACACAAGCTTGGAGAATTCGCTCCTACAAGAGTTTTTAAAGGACACGGCGGATTGACAAGACAAGAAACATCGTTAACTTAAAAAAATGCAAAGGACAAAAAAGATGGAAGCAAGAGCAATAGCAAAATTCGTAAGATATGCTCCTAGAAAAGTTAATCAAGTTTTGACTGTTATAAGAAATAAAAGAGTTGAAAAAGCATTTGAAATTCTTTCTTTCTTACCTAAAAATGCGACTACGCTTGTAGAAAAAGTTTTGAAAAGCGCTGTTGCAAATTCAGGCAAAATAAAAGATTATTCAGGACTTAAAGTAAAAGAATGTTGGGTAGGTCAGGGCCCTACTTTAAAAAGAATGAGACCTGGTCCTATGGGCAGAGGATTGCCGTACAAAAGGAAGACTGCTCATCTGACGATAGTAGTTACAGATGAAGGCCTTTTGCCTGAAAAGAGAAAGAAAAAAGCCGTTAAACAGCCTTCGGTTGCAGCAGCAGAACCTGTCGCAGCGGAAAAGAAAAAAAGAGTTGTTAAAAAAACAACAAAAAAAGAAGATAAAATTTAGTAAAAGGTAAGGTAGTCATGGGTCATAAAATTCATCCTAAAAGCGTTCGTATAGGTTACATTAAGGACTGGGATTCTAAATGGTTTAATCTAAAAGAAATGCCTGACTTTATAGAAGAAGATTTCAGAATCAGAGCATATTTGAAAAATAAATTGAAAATGGCTTCTGTTTCAAGAATCGGAATAGAAAGAGCGGGAAAATATATTAGAGTAAATATCTATACATCAAGACCTGGTATCGTTATCGGTAAAGGCGGACAAGGTATAGAAAATATTAGAATGGAAGTTGAGCAGATGACATCCAGAAAGGCTTTTGTAAACGTTATGGAAATCAAAAGACCTGAAGCGGATGCTCAGCTTGCCTCTGACAATATTGCTTATCAGCTTGAAAAACAGGTTGCTTTCAGAAGAGCAATGAAAAAAGTTATTGAAAAAGCAATGTTGGCGGGAGCTAAAGGCATAAAAGTTATGTGCAGCGGAAGACTCGGCGGAGCTGAAATTGCAAGAACCGAGTGGTTGAAAGAAGGAAGAATTCCTCTTCAAACATTCAGAGCAGAAATAGATTACGGTTTTACCGAAGCTAATACTACAATGGGTAAAATCGGTATAAAAGTCTGGATATTCAAGAAAGAACATTTCCAGAAAACTGCAAAAGAACTTCTTGAAGAAGCTAAAGTTGTTGAAAATGTAGAAAGAACAGAAGTTGCCGGAGAAAGCAAATAAAGTTATTTATTAAGTAAGGAAGGACACTCATATGTTGATGCCAAAGAGAGTAAAATATAGAAAGACTCATAGAGGTAGAATGAAAGGATATGCTAAAGGCGGCACGGTCTTGGCATTCGGAACTTTCGGACTGCAGGCTCTTGAGCCTATATGGTTAAACAGTAACCAAATAGAAGCAGCTCGTATAGCTTTAACAAAGTTTACTAAAAAAGGCGGGAAAATCTGGATAAGAGTATTTCCTGATAAGCCTATTACAAAGAAACCTGCTGAAACAAGAATGGGTAAAGGTAAAGGCGATCCGCAGTTTTGGGTAGCTGTAGTAAAGCCGGGCAGAGTTATGTTTGAAATGGAAGGTATTCCGGAAGTTGACGCAAAAAAAGCTTTGAAGCTTGCTTCCGACAAATTACCTATACATTGCAAAATCTTAGTAAGACAAGAAATATAATAACGGAAAATAATGATGAAACAGAAAAATTGGCAGGAAATTAAAAGTATGTCGGATATTGAATTAAATGCAAAGCTTTCTGAATTAGAAGAAAAATATTTCAGACTGAAATTCAGAAATTCTACTGCACCATTGAAAAATCCTCTGGAAATCAGAGAGATAAGAAAGACAATCGCAAGAATAAAGACGCTTCTTGCACAACAGAAAAAAGGGAATTAATCCCAGATATAGGAAGGAAAAATGCTTGAACGCGGAAAAAGAAAAATAATGAAAGGAATAGTAGTCAGCGATAAGGCTCAGAAGACGAGAATAGTCGCTGTTGAAAGAACAATAAAACACCCTCTTTACGGAAGAATTATAACCGTTAAATCAAAATTTTCGGTTCATGATGAAAAGAATGAATCTAAAATGGGTGATTTGGTTTCTATAATGGAATCAAGACCTTTTTCTAAGACGAAAAAATGGGTTTTGACTGAAGTTGTAAACAAAGCATAATTTGAGGAATAAGAAATGATACAGGAAAGAACAATTTTAAATGTAGCAGACAACTCGGGAGCTAAAAAAGTTCGTTGTTTCAGAGTTTTAAAAGGCGTAAAAAGAAGGTATGCCGGTCTTGGCGATGTTATAATAGCTTCTGTCCAGGACGCTATACCTCACGCAGCGATTAAGAAAGGCGATGTCGTCAGAGTTGTTGTCGTAAGAACTGCGAAAGAATACCGCAGAGAAGACGGAACGTATATCAGATTTGACGATAACGCGGCAGTAATTATCAATGAGGAAGGGGAACCAAAAGGAACGCGTATTTTTGGCCCTATTGCCAGAGAACTAAGAGAGTCTAATTATCTCAAAATAATTTCTTTAGCACCGGAAGTTATATAGTAATATATTTAACAGGATACAAATATGCTTAATATTAAGAAGAAAGACAAAGTAGTTGTTTTAACAGGTAAAGACAAAGGAAAACAAGGTGAAGTTTTAAAATTGTTGTCCGAAGAAAACAGGGTTATTGTAGCTAAGATTAATTTCGTTAAAAGACATACGAAACCTACGCAGAGAGATCCGGGCGGAATAAAAGAAAAAGAATCGCCGATTTCTATTTCAAACGTTATGTTGGTATGTCCGAAATGCAACAAGCCTAACAGACCTAAATTTGATAAACTTTCAGACGGTAAAAAAGTCAGAATATGCAGAAACTGCGGAGAAATAATAGTTTAGTATAAGGGAAGACAAATATGAATCAAGTTCCTAGATTAAAAGAATTTTATGTAAAAAATGTAATTCCATCATTGGAAAAAGAGTTTGGTTTTAAAAATGCTAATGAAGTTCCGAAACTTACGAAGATTGTTATAAATATCGGACTTACGGAAGCAAAAGAAAATGTAAAAGTTGTAGAAATTGCTACTGCCGAGCTTGCGGCTATTACCGGTCAGAAACCTTTAGTCTGCAGAGCAAAACAGTCAGTTTCGAACTTTAAAATAAGAGAAGGAATGCCTATAGGCGTCAAGGTAACTCTGAGAGGGAACATCATGTATGAATTCTTTGACAGACTTATCAATGTCGCTATGCCTAGAATCAGAGATTTCAGAGGTATAGAGCCTAACAAGTTTGACGGCAGAGGCAATTTCAATCTCGGACTTACGGAACAGTATATTTTTCCTGAAATAAACGTTGAAAAATCGGATAAAGCCAGAGGGATGAATATAACGATAGTTACGACGGCAAAGAAAGACGAGCATGCAAGAAAATTGTTGGATTGTCTCGGCATGCCTTTTAGAAAAAGAGATAATAAATAAAATAAAAAGTAGAGGTTTTTTTTATGGCAACACTATCAGCTGAAGCAAAAATGCGCAAACCTCAAAAGTTTGCAACTAGGTACAGGAACAGATGTCGCCTGTGTGGAAGACCTAGAGGCTACTACAGAGATTTCGGATTGTGCAGAATATGCTTCCGTAAACTTGCACATAACGGTGAAATACCGGGTGTTTCAAAGTCAAGTTGGTAAAAAACAGTAAAACAAAATTAAAAGAGGTTTGGGTAATGATTACAGATCCTATATCAGACATGTTTGTTAGAATTCGTAATGCGAATGCGAAACTGCATGAAAAAGTTGATATTCCGTCTTCAAAAGTAAAAACAGAAATAGCAAGAGTTTTGAAAGAAGAAGGTTATATCTCAAATTATAAACACATTGAAGATCAGAAACAGGGCGTTTTAAGAGTTTATTTAAAGTATGAAATAAGCGGTAAATCCGTTATTCAGGGAATAAAAAGAGTCTCAAAGCCAAGCTTGAGAATTTTTAAAGGCCATGAAGAACTGCCTAAAGTTATCGGAAGTTTCGGTACTGCAATAATTTCCACGTCAAAAGGAATAATGGCAAGCAAAAAGGCAAAAGAAGCAAAAATAGGCGGAGAAGTTATAGGATACGTTTGGTAAAATATATTTAATTGAGGTTTTGAAATGAGTCGCTTAGGAAAAAAACCAATAACAATACCTGAAAAAGTTAAAGTTGAATTTAAGAATGGTATTTTAGAAGTTTCCGGAACAGCCGGTAAACTTTCTCAGAACATAAATGAGAAAATTAACATTAAAATTGAAGGCAATTCAGTTTTTGCCGAAATGAAAGAAGAATCAAGAGAAGCAAATATGCTGCAGGGTCTTACAAGAGGTCTTATAGGCAATATGTTTGAGGGCGTAGTAAACGGTTATAAGAAAGAACTTGAACTTAACGGTTTGGGTTTTAAGGCCGTTGCCGAAGGTAAAAAAATTACTTTTACAGTCGGATATTCCCACACCGTAACTAAGGAAATTCCTGAAGGAATTAAAGTTGTTTTGGGAATGACCGCCGATAAAATTCCTACCCTTTCGGTTTCAGGAATTGATAAACAGACAGTCGGTTCTTTTGCGGCTGAAGTAAGAGCAATAAAACCGCCTAACCATATAAAGGTTTTGGTATAAGATACGCCGGTGAAAAGATAATAAGAAAAGCCGGTAAAGCAGCAGCCGGTTCTAAGAAATAGAATTTATTTTAGAGGATAGAGTAATGAAAGGTGCAAAAATAAGGTCAGATTTTCGTAAGAAAAGAGTAAGGAGCAAAGTTTCAGGTACGCCGGAAAGACCAAGATTGAACGTCAAGTGCGGACAGAAACATATTTATGCTCAGATTATTGACGATACAAAAGGTTTCACTTTGGCGGCGGCATCAACTTTATCACCTGAGCTCAAGGGAAAATTAAAAACGACTGACACGATGGAAGCAGCTAAAGCGGTCGGAAAATTAATTGCGCAGAAAGCTCTTGAAAAAAATGTTAAGTCTGTTGTTTTCGACAGAGCGGGTAAAGTTTTTGTAGGTAAAATTAAAGCTATTGCCGATGAGGCAAGAGCAGGCGGATTGGATTTCTAAATCGAACTGCATAAAGCAGTTTTCATATTGTTGTTGTAAGTAACAGGGGGATAAGTTGGCTGACAATAAATTTAATAAAAATGAAAATGAAACAGGTTTAATAGAAACCGTGGTAACTGTTAACAGAGTTGCCAAAGTTGTAAAGGGCGGAAAGAGATTTTCTTTCAACGCTTTGGTAGTCGTCGGTGACGGTAAAGGCAAAGTCGGCTGCGGTCTCGGAAAAGCAAATGAAGTTCAGGCTGCAATAAAGAAAGGAAGCGCTTGCGCTCAGAAAAGCATGATAAGCGTATCTTTGAGAAATACGTCTATTCCTCATGAAGTTTACGGCATATCTGGAGCAGGCAAAGTGTTTTTAAGACCTGCAGTTCCCGGAACCGGTGTTATCGCCGGCGGACCTGTAAGAGCTGTTTTGGAGGCGGTGGGAATATCTGATATTCTTACAAAGTCCATGAGAACGGCAAATTCTTTTAATGTTGTTTATGCAACAATAGAAGCTTTGAAAGGTTTAAGAACAAAAGAAGACGTTGCAAAAATAAGGAATAAAGAGGTTGCAGAAATATGATAGGTCTTAATTCATTATCACCTGCTCAGGGTGCAAAACATAGAAGAAAAATAGTCGGAAGAGGCGTCGGAACCGGACACGGCAGAACATCGACCAGAGGAAGCAAAGGACAGAAAGCAAGATCAGGCGACGGAAAAATGTCCTATTTTGAAGGCGGACAGAATTCTATCGTAAGAAGAATGCCTAAAAGAGGTTTCAACAACGCAATGTTCCGTAAAGAATATGAAATAGTAAATTTAAATTCAATAGAATCTAAATTTAACGCAGGCGACGAAATAACCGTTGAAAAACTTAAACTTGCAGGTCTGGTAAAAAAAGGGAATTTGGTTAAAATTTTGGCCGACGGCGACATTAAGAAAAGTTTAACTGTTAAAGTAAACGCATTTTCAAAAGCTGCTCAGGAAAAAATAGCAAAAGCAGGCGGAAAAGCAGAAATAATAAAATAAAAAATGGATGATATGCTATGTTAAAAACATTTGGAGATATATTTAAAATTCCACAATTAAGGAGTAAAGTGCTTTTTACTCTTGCTATAATTATTGCCTACAGAATAGGAGCGGCTGTTCCTATTCCGGGAATCAATGCCGAAGCAGTAAAATCGTTATTTGAGGCTAACAGCAACGGATTGTTGGGCTTTTTAGATATGTTTTCAGGCGGAGCTTTAAACAGAATGTCTGTTTTTTCAATGGGTATCATGCCTTACATCAACGCCTCCATTATTATGAGCTTGATGCAGGGCGCTCATGTTATTCCTTATCTTGACAGACTTGCTAAAGAAGGCGAACACGGCAGAAAAAAACTTACTCAGATTACAAGATACGGCACCTTGATTTTAGGCGCAGTGCAGTCATTCGGTCTTACAATGGCAATAGTAAAAATGCCTACGCCTAGCGGAATGCCTATTGTTTTAGATCCTACAATGTCTTGGATGGTAATGACAATCTGCACTCTTGTAACCGGTACTGTTCTTATAATGTGGCTTGGGGAACAGGTTACGGAAAGAGGAATAGGAAACGGTATTTCTTTAATCATTTTTGCAGGTATAGTGGAAAGGCTTCCTTCGGCGGTTTTAGGCGTTATAAAGCTTGTTCAGATGGATGAGCTTTCAATACTTGTCGCAGGAGCTTTGGTAGCTTTGGTGCTTATAGTTTTGACGCTTGTGGTATGGGTTGAAACGGCGCAGAGAAGAATACCTATCCATTATGCAAAGAGAATGGTCGGAAGAAAAATGTACGGCGGGTCAAGTTCTTTTTTACCTATAAAAGTCGACCAGTCGGGCGTTATAGCCGTTATCTTCGCAGTATCTATTTTATCTGCGCCTTTAACAATCGCGCAGTTTGCTCCAAATTGGACTATTTGGGGTTTTCAGGTTTCAAAGATGATAACTGAATGGTTTAACCACAGCTCGTTTATTTATAATTTTGTATATGCGGCGTTGGTTATTTTCTTCTGTTATTTCTATAATTCAATTTCTTTTAATCCTAAGGATTTGGCTGAAAATATGAAAAAATCCGGCGGATTTATACCGGGAATAAGACCGGGCGATTCGACGTCGGCATACATACAAAAAGTTTTGGAAAGAGTTACTTTAGGCGGAGCGCTGTTTGTCGCATGCATAGCCGTTTTGCCTGATTATATAAGAACGTTTATGTCAGCGCCGTTTTTCTTCGGCGGAACTTCACTTCTTATCGTAGTGGGCGTAGCTTTGGATACCATAGGACAGATAGAATCCCATCTTATAATGAGACATTACGAAGGCTTTATGAAGGAAGGAAGAATTAAAGGTCGTTGGTTTAATATAAAGTAGCATAATTGAATCTTCTTATTTAAAATGTCAATTTTTTAAAAAATTCTTTTTTTTAATAGCTTAAAGTAAATAAAAATTTCAAGTTATTTGTATAACTTGAAATTTTTTTTTATTCTGTCATGGATTTAATATCTAATAGACAAGTGTATAGGTTTGCAGGTTAATATTTATGTTTATAAGCATAAATATTTCTAATTTTATGCAAAATAGCATAAATATATTGACATTAATGTAAATTTATCTTATAATAAACGTATCATTATGATATTATGATATAAGGAATTATATCAGCTAAGTCAATTTGTTTATAATAAACGTATCATTATGATATTATGATATTATGATATAAGGAGAATAAAAATGTTTGATTTAAAAAATTTTCGAGAGAATAAGATTAAAATGACACAAGAAGAATTTGCAAAAATGATAGATGTCCGACAAGATTTTGTTTCTAGAATGGAAAAAGAGCCATCAGAAATCCCTCTTAATATAATTGAAAAAATAGCTAAAAAAACTGGAACAACTATTGATGAATTGGTGAAATATAAAAAACCAATAATTGAAGGAATAAAAGCAGATTATATTTATGGTAATATAGATTTTGTTAAAAAAACATTAACAGAATATATAAATAATAAAGTTAATAATTATGACGAAGTGAAAAAATTTGAAGAACTAATTTTCAGTACAATGAGAAAACCAAAAGTCGTTTTTTTAGGAAGATCTGATGTTGGAAAGAGTGCAATGATAAATTCAATTTTGGGATGTGTAAAATTGCCAACATCATGGACTCCAACTACGTCAATGATTATTTATGTCAAACATTTAGATGATAGACCTAAATTTATGTCAGATAGTGTATATATTTTTTCTGAATCAAAAGGGCAAGAATATTGGGATGATAACAAATTAAACGATGAAAAATATTGTAATGAAAACAAGT
>JBAYZJ010000015.1:0-19006 GCA_041672565.1 Endomicrobiaceae bacterium | reverse complement strand
TTCATATAATTTAATTATTGCGGGATTTTCATGGCTTCTTCTTATTTTATTTAATTCATCAGATTTATAAAGCGCTTTTGCTCTTTCGTTTACAAGCTTAGGATCAAAAGGCAAATCTCTTATACCTGCATAAGGCTGTCCTCCGCCTCCTATACATCCGCCCGGACATGCCATTATTTCTATAAAATGGTATTTATTCGGATCTTTTTTTATCGTTTCAAGCAATTTATGAGCATTTCCCAGCCCGCTGGCTACGGCGACTCTTATTTCTTTACCGTTTATTTCTATTGAGCCTTCTTTTATTCCTTCATTTCCTCTTACAGCGGTTATGTCAATATTTTCTAAATGTTTGTGCGTCGCAAGTTCATAAGCTGTTCTTATTGCCGCTTCCATGACGCCGCCTGTTACTCCGAAAATCGTCGCCGCTCCTGTTGAAAGTCCGAGAGGAGCGTCAAAGTCCTGCCCTTTAAGATTTTTAAAATCTATACCGGCCGATTTTATCATCCATGCTAGTTCTCTTGTCGTAATAACATAATCTGTTGCGGCAGTTCCGTCTTCCATTGCTAATTCTGGCCTTTTTGCTTCATATTTTTTTGCTACGCAGCACATAACCGCTACATTTACTATGTCATCAGGTTTTTTGCCTATCTTATCTGCAAAATATGTTTTAACAACCGAACTCATCATAGACATAGGCGATTTGCATGTTGATACATTGTCTATAAGGTCAGGATGAAACTGTTCCAATGCTTTCATCCATCCTGAAGAACAGGATGTTATCATAGGAAGTTTTCCTTTTCCGTTTAATCTTTCAAGAAGTTCGCTGGCTTCTTCCATTATTGTCAAATCCGCCGAAAATTGCGAATCAAAAACATAGTCAAATCCCAATAGTTTCAAAGCATGCGCAATTTCTCTTTCCATGTTATTGCCGGCAGGAATGCCGAATGCTTCGCCTATTGCGACTCTTACCGAAGGCGCAACCTGCGCAACTTTAATTTTTGTTTTATCGTTGAGCAAAGTAAAAACATCCTGAGTATAATTTTTTTCTGTAAGAGCTGCCGTAGGACATACGTTTACGCATTGACCGCATAACGTACAAACGCTGTTTGCTATTTTATCGTTAAAAGCTGGAACTATAACAGTATTAAAACCTCTGTTTGCGTAATCTATGGCTGAAATATTTTGTATCTGCGCGCAGACTTTTACACATCTTCCGCATAATATGCATTTTTCGTGGTTATTGACTATTGAAGGGGAAGAGTCGTCAACATATTTTTCTCTTCTTGCTCCTTCAAATTTTCTTTCTCTTAATCCGATAGATGAAGCAAGCTGCTGCAGTTCGCAGACTTCATCTCTTACGCATGCATTGCAGTCTTTTGGATGATTGTCCAGAATTAATTCAAGAATGTATTTCCTGGCTTTTCTTATTTCATCGGTGTTTGTATGTATTTTCATTCCTTCAGATATCGGATATGAACAAGAAGCGACAAAGTTTCGCATACCTTCTACTTCTACTATGCATATTCTGCAGCCGCTTGATATTGACAGTTTAGGATGATAGCATAATCTTGGGATTTTTATGCCTATTTCATCGCATGCCTGCATTATCGTCAAGCCTGATTCAATTATATATTCTTTATCATTTATAAAAGCTTTAATCGTGCTCATTTTTGCTCCTTTGCGATAGATGTCTTATCTATAGCGTGAAATTTACAGCTTCTGTAACATTTCCCGCATTTTATACATAGTTCCTGATGAATTATATGAGGTTCTTTAGGAAGACCGACAATTGCTCCGACAGGACATGATCTTCTGCAGGCGGAGCAGCCTATGCATTTATCGTTAATAGTATATGTTAAAAGTTTTTCGCATACAAGAGATCTGCACATCTTTTTTTCAACATGTTCTTCATATTCTTCTCTGAAATTTTTAATTGTGCTTAAAACAGGATTTGGAGCGGATTGACCGAGTCCGCAAAGAGAAGCTTTTTTTATCATATTGCCGAGGTCTTCAAGTTTTTCAATATCTCCGGTCTGTCCTTCGCCGTCTGTAATTCTTGTAAGTATTTCAAGCATTCTTTTTATTCCTTCTCTGCACGGAACGCATTTTCCGCATGATTCGCTCTGTGTAAATTCAAGAAAAAATTTTGCTATATTTACCATACAGGAAGTTTCATCTATGATTATCATCCCGCCTGATCCCATAATTGAACCGGCTTTTGTAAGAGATTCATAATCTATTGTTGTTTCAAGCATACTTTCCGTAAGACATCCTCCGGAAGGGCCTCCTGTCTGCACGGCTTTAAATTTTTTGCCGTTTGGAATTCCTCCGCCAACATCGTATATTATTTCTCTTAATGTCATGCCCATAGGTATTTCGGCAAGACCTGTATTTGTTATTTTTCCGGCGAGGGCAAAAACTTTTGTGCCTTTGCTTTTGTTGACTCCTATTGATGAAAACCAGTCTGCTCCGTTTACAATAATTGAAGAAATGTTTGCCCATGTTTCAACATTATTTAATAATGTCGGCTTTCCGAACAATCCGCTTACGGCAGGGAAAGGAGGTCTTGTTCTCGGCATTCCTCTTTTACCTTCGATTGAATTCATTAAAGCAGTTTCTTCTCCGCATACGAAAGCGCCTGCTCCGAGCCTTATTTCCATGTCAAAAGAGAAATTTGAGCTTAATATATTATTGCCGAGAAAATTTTCTTTTCTGGCATCCTCAATTGCTTTTTGGAGCCTTTTAATGGCAAGAGGATATTCGGCTCTTAAATAAACCACTCCTTTTGAAGCGCCGACAGCGTATGCGCCTATAGCCATTCCCTCTACAATTGCATGGGGATCGCCTTCTATAATGCTTCTGTCCATAAATGCGCCGGGATCTCCTTCATCTGCGTTGCAAACAACGAATTTTTCATCGTTTTCCTGTTTTGCCGCAGCTTCCCATTTAATTCCTGTAGGGAATCCGGCTCCGCCTCTTCCTCTTAATCCTGAATCTTTTACTGTTTTAATGACGTCATCAGGCGTCATTTCGGTTAAAACCGTCGCAAGAGCCGTGTATCCGTTTGCATATATATAATCATCAATGTTTTCCGGATCTATGAGCCCGCAGTTTTTTAAAGCTATTCTTTTTTGTTTCTTGAAAAAGTTTTGATCGCCGAATACGGCAGAAAAATTATCTGTAAATTTCTGTTTTCCCATTTATTTGCCCACCCATTCTGTAATTATTTCGCCGTTTTTAATATGTTTTTTTATTATTTCTTTGGCTTTTTCAGGTGTTACCTGAATATATTTTACAGGCTTTTTATCTTTTTGGTAAATTTCAACCGTAGGTTCTAAATTACATCTTCCGGCACAGCCTTTTTGGCTGATATAAACATTTTTTTCATTTTTAAGTTCATTTTTAAAGACTTCCATAACCGGTACCGAACCTGCTGCAATTTCGCATGTCGCCATTCCGACATATACTCTGATATCGGAAAAGTATCCTTTTTTCTCTAACATGGATTTTGCTTGTTTTCTTTTTTCTTCAAGAACAGATAAAGGTGTAGCCATAGCGACTCCCGTTTTTAAAATATATTTGAAAAAGTATATAAAATATACATAATATAGTCAAAGAAAAATCGTAAGCGGTAAATTTACTGTAAAATAATAAATTGACTGTGATGTTTAAAATTTGTTAAGATATAAAAATATCATTTATTTAAAAATAAAAAATAATATAAAAAGTACGTGGGGGTTGTATGTTTAGAGGGAGATTTTTTTTATTTGTGCAGGTTTTTTTGTGCTGTTTGTTTTTGACAATATCAGGTTGCGGAAAGAAAGAAGGTTCGAAATCCGATGAGTCTTCAATTAAAGTTTGGCATTGGATGACAGACAGACAAGCTGCGTTTGAAAAATTAGCAGACCAGTACTACAAAGAAACAGGTGTTAAAGTTGTTTTTGAAACATATGCGCCTACGGACGTATATAAAAATAAAATTACCGCAGCCGCAAGCGGACAGCTCCTTCCGGATATTTTTAATCCTTTAAGCGATAAAAGAGAATTAGCTTCATACATAAAAGCAGGTTTTATTGCAAATTTAAACGATGAAATGAATTCAGGTTGGAAAGACGTATTTTTTGAAAAATCGTTGCTTCAGAATATGTTTGAGGAAAATAATGAATGGGGAGTTGAACCGGGATATTACGGTGTTCCTCTGGATGTCAGTTCTTTGATGATATATTACAATAAAGATTTGTTCGCAAAAGCCGGTTTGGACCCTGATAATCCTCCTAAAACATGGAAAGATTTTATTGAGGCCGGGAAAAAATTGAGAGCTGCTGGAATTCAGCCGTTTGTAAGCGGCTTCGGAGAAGCCTGGCTTGTCGGTTCTTTTGCATCATCTTACCAATGGAATCTTTTCGGGAAACAGGGAATTATTGATACGATTGAAGGGAAAATTTCATATACCGATCCTAGATGGGTTAAAATTTTTGAACTTTTTGAAGAAATGAAAGAAAATAAAATGTTTGCGTCAGGTATTGTAACAATGATAAATAAAGATGCCGAAAGAACTTTTGCAACGGGAAAAGCCGCGATGGCGTTGAACGGGTCATGGGGTGTAAATGTTTATAAATCAATGAATCCTTCTTTACAGTACGGTATTATGTATCCTCCGTCTTTGCCTGAAGCGAAATATCCTTTGTTGGTCTTTGGAGGAGACGGCTCATCAATGTTTGTAAATGCAATGTCTCCTAATAAAGATAAAGCAATCGCATTTCTTAAATGGTTTACGCAGAGAGAGCAGCAGTCTTTCCTGGCTAAGGAAACTTTAAATATCCCTTCAAATAAAGAAAGCGCGCAGGATTTGCCTGAAATTTTAAAAGAATTTTCTAAGAGTATAGAAAGAACTTTTGATAATTTGCCTATGATAGAATCATGGCAGGTTACAAATTATATAAATACAAATTTACAGTCTGTTATCATCGGTGAAAAAACGCCTGTACAGGCGGCTGAAGAAGTTCAGGCAGAAAAAGAAAGACAGATGAAGGTAGAAAAATAATGAATATATCGCCTAAAGAAAAAACATTGAATATGATGTTTATAATGCCTGCGTTGGTATTATTTCTGGTTTTTAATTTATATCCTTTAATCAGAACTTTTCAATTAAGTTTTTATCAATGGAACGGCATAGATAAAGATATGGTTTTTGTAGGTTTTGCGCAATATAAACATATTCTTTTTAGCAATCCTGCTTTTTGGAAATCTATGTTAAATGCAGGATATGTTACTTTGTTATCTCTGACTTTACAAAACGGGTTGGCTTTATTATTGGCTATATTGGTAAACAGACAGATAAGAGGCGGAAATATATACAGAGTAATCTTTTTCCTTCCTCCTGTTCTTTCGGGCATTGTTGTGGGTTTGATATGGAAATTTGTTTATGACGGAAACTTCGGAATTTTAAATCATTTCCTTATATCTTTGGGATTTGATAATTTTAAAGATTTTGCATGGTTGTCGGAAGTAAAAACTTCGTTATCTTCCGTAGCTGTAGTTCATATGTGGAAAGGATTCGGATATGGATTTATAATACTTTTGGCCGGTTTACAAACGATACCGATTGAATTGTATGAAGCCGCCGAAGTTGACGGCGCCGATAAATGGCAGCAGTTTAAAAATATAACGGTTCCGTGTATGATACCTGTTTTTACGCTTGTAACAATTTTAACTATTTTAGGTACAATGCAGATATTTGATTTGATATATTCTATGACGAGAGGCGGTCCGGCAGGACATACACATGTCCCTATAACAAAAATATATGAGTATATGAGCAACGGAGAATTTGGATATTCTACGGCTATGGCGATTATATTCGGGTTTGTATTGCTGGTAGTATCTTTTTTCCAGCTTTATGTAAGTAAAAAATTTAACAGGTAATTAAAAATGAATTCATTTAAAACAAAAAAACAAATTTTAGACTTTATTACGCATGCAATTCTTTTAGTAGTGGCAGTTACATGTATATTCCCAGTTTTTTGGATGTTGTCTTCTTCTTTAAAAACACAGGAAGAAATATTTACAAAGATGACATTATTCCCTGAAGTTTGGCAATGGGGAAATTATGTGGATGCTTTCATTAAGGCTGAATTCGGTATGTATTTCTTAAACAGTGTTATTTACACTGTAGTAGGCGTTTCTGCAATTGTACTTATTACATCTATGGCTGCTTACGGTTTTGCAAGACTTGAATTTTGGGGTAAAAATTTTCTTTTTTATCTTTTAATTTCTACTCTTTTAATTCCTATACCTGGCGTTTTTGTTCCGTTGTATTTACTTTTAAAAAAATTAGCTTTGCTTGATACAAGAACAGGATTGTTGTTATGTTATATAAGCGGAGCTCTTGCTTTCGGATTATTTTTGCTGAGGTCATTTTTTGAAGATTTGCCTAAAGAAATAGAAGAAGCGGCTCTTATAGACGGTTGTTCCAGATTCGGGATTTATTGGAGAATAGCTCTCCCTCTTGCGAAACCTGCAATAGCCACGCTGGTTATACTTCAGTGCCTTGCTATATGGAATGAATTTTTGCTGGCATTAGTTGTTTTACAGGATAAAGCAAAAATGCCTATACAAAGAGGTTTGATGGTTTTTCAGGGGACGTTTATTACGGATTATCCGCTTTTAATGGCAGGATTGACAATTGCTACTATTCCTATAGTAATCATATATCTGCTTATGCAGAAACATATCGTTAAGGGTATTGCGGCCGGCGCTCTTAAAGGATAATCTGTTTTTATCATTCAGTCGGCAGTTGGAGTTTTGCTATCATGTCTATTGAAGTTATTGTTTTTGATTTGGGGAAAGTCGTTTTTGATTTTGATATTAGCAAATTATCAAGCGGATTTTCTAAGTCCTCAACAAAACCGTATCAAGATATCAATAGTATTCTTTTGAATCACTGGGAAATTGTTGCAGAATATGAAAAGGGACGCATTTCATCGAAAGCTTTTTATGAAAATGTAATGAAAGCTTTGGATATGAAAATCTCTTATTTAAACTTTTGTGATATATGGAATGATATTTTTACGCCGTTTGGGGATGTAACGGCTTTTCTGCCTTTATTATCCAACCGTTATAAATTATCTCTTCTTTCAAATACAAATGATTTACATTTTGAATTCTTAAAAAACAAATATCCTCATATTTTTAAATACTTTACAAATTATCACTTATCTTATCGGATGAATACAAGAAAACCGGAAGAAGAAATATATAAGAAAACTATTGCTTTTTATAACATTGAGCCTGAAAAAATTTTTTTTACTGATGATCTATCCGTTAATGTCAACAAAGCAAGAGAAATGAAGATATCGGCGTTTAAATTTGATGGATTATCGAAACTTAAACGCGATTTGTCATTTGCGGGAGTAAAATATTAAAAGTATGATCAATTTTGGAATAAGCGCTGCAAAACAAAAAGAGCTTGAGAAAAAATTTGAAACATTTAATATTAAAGAAAGCGATATTGTTGAAAAGTTCGTTCATTCTTCAGGTCACGGCGGACAGAATTTAAATAAGGTAGCTACTTGCGTATATTTAAAGCATGTGCCCACTATGACGGAAATTAAATGTCAAAAATACAGGACTCAGCTTTTAAACAGATATATGGCAAGAAAAATGCTTGCCGAATTAATAGAAACTGAAATTTTAGGAACTCAGAGCAGAAAAATAAAAGAAATAGAAAAATTAAGACGTCAAAAACGAAAAAGATCGAAAAGAGCAAAAGAAAAAATTCTTGAGAGTAAAAAAAATAATTCTATAAAAAAACAAAACAGAAAGAAGGTTGAAATAGAATGAAGATAGCGTTGGCGCAGGTAAACCAGACGGTCGGCAAAATATCTGAAAATACCGAAAAAATTTTAAATTTGGCTGAAAAAGCTAAAAATCATCATGCGGAACTTATTATTTTTCCGGAGTTTTGCGTAGTCGGCGGATACGGCTATGATTTATTCAAGAATAAAGATTTTGTTTTTACAAGTTATAAGGCTATGGAATTAATAACTTCACAAACGCCTATTCACACTTTGTGCGGAGTAATAACAAACGATAAATTTAATAAAAACCTTATTAATGCCGTCGCTTTATTTCACAATGATAATATGACTACAGTCGCATCTAAAGATATTTTGGACGATGCGGAATTTAACGATAAAAAATATTTTAAATTCTCGGGTTTTTCAAACGTTTTTAAAATAAGCGGTAAAAATATAGCATGTGTAATCGCTGATTCTTCCGATTCAATAAGGAAAAACATAGAAAAAGCGTCATGGCTTGGAATAGATATGGTTGTCGTGGTAAGTTGTTCTCCTTATTATAAGGGGAAATCTTTGGAAATAAAAAAGATTTTGCAACAATCTGCCGTTGATAATTCGGTGGATGTGGCTTATGTTAATATGACGGGCGCTCATGACGGATATGTTTTTGACGGGGGAAGTTTGTATGTTTGCAAAGACGGGAGTTTCAAAGCATCGGCGGATAATTTTAAAGAAGATTTGATAATTTTTGATACCGACGGATCCGATGTCGTTGAACAAGAAATGTATGAGGCATCCGTTTTAGGACTTAAAGATTACTGCATTAAAAACGGTTTTAAGAAATGCGCGTTGGGTATAAGCGGAGGAATAGATTCCGCTCTGACGCTTGCAATCGCCGTTGATGCTGTAGGAGAAGAAAACGTTTTGGGCGTTTTTATGCCTTCTTGCCATACTTCAAACGAATCAAAGTTATATGCCGAAGATATTTGTGCAAGGTTGAATGTAAAAATGGAAACGCTTAATCTTGATGGCGTTTACAATACTTACGTCAAAGCTGTCGAATCGGTTTTTGAAGGGAAAGAGAAAGATTTAACAGAAGAAAATATTCAGGCCAGAATAAGATGTAATTTCTTGATGGCATTATCAAACAAATTCGGTTGTTTAATTTTATGTACATGCAATAAATCTGAAGATGCGGTCGGATACAGTACTCTTTATGGAGATGCCGGCGGAGGTTATTCCGTAATAGGAGATTTGCTGAAAAAGGAAGTTTATAAATTGGCTGAATACAGAAATTCTGTTTCCGATGTTATACCTAAAACAATAATAGACAGAGCTCCTACGGCTGAATTAAGAGACAATCAAAAAGATTCCGATTCTTTACCAGGATATGATGAATTAGATGACGTTTTGGAAAAAATAACTGATAAGGCAATGTCTTATAATCAAATAATTAATTCCGGCGTTTCAAAAAATATTTTAGACAGCGTGGCAAAATTTTTGTTTTTATCAGAATATAAGAGGAGACAGTCTCCCATAGGAACAAGAATTTCTAAAGCGGCTTTTTTGAAAGATATTATTTTGCCTGTGACTAACGGATACATATGGAAACCAATGACAGAAAAAAATACATCATCGGACACAGAAAAAGAATAAAAGAAAAATTTGTGAATTCTGGATTTGAAAATTGGCGGGATTATGAAATCTTGGAATTTGCGTTAACTTTTGCTTTGCCGCGTAAAGATACTAAAGAAACGGCAAAAAAACTTATAGAAAAATTCGGCAGTTTAAAAGAACTTTTAAATGCCGATTATAAAGATCTGATAAATTCAAAAACCGAAGGTCTTGGAGAACATTCCGCTGTTTTTATTTCTTTTTTGAAAAGTTTCTCAGTTAAATATTCTGAATTTGAAATAAGAGAAAAAGCAAAATTATCTTCTTCTAAAGATGTTATTTCTTTTTTAAAGTCCGTCATAGGATCATCAAAAAAAGAAAATTTTTATGCAATATTTTTAAATGCAGCAAATAAAATTTTAGATTATAAAATAGTAAGTAAAGGCATTGTAAATAAATCGGCTGTTTATCCGAGAGAAATTGCAAAAATGGCATTGGACAGCAATGCGACTTCCGTCATTATATCGCATAATCATCCGGGCGGGACATGCAAACCGTCACAAAATGATATAATAGCTACGGAAGCTGTTTTAAAAGCTTTGAAAACAATAGATATTTTTTTGCTTGACCATGTAATTGTTACAGACAAAGATTATTACAGTTTTAAAGATAATGGCTTAATTTAGGAGGAGATGTGAGCGGCTTATTTGCTGTTGCTTCAAAACAAAATTGCGCCGAAACGTTGATTTACGGAACTGATTATCATGTGCATATGGGATCAGAATACGGCGGTCTTGCCGTTTTGGGACGGGATTTTGCCAGATATATTCACCGGATGAATAATGCAAATTTCAGAGATAAATTCTTTGACAGCACAAAAGACTTTGAAACCAATATGGGAATAGGCTGTGTAAGCGATTTGGAAGAACAGCCTGTATACATTAAATCAAAGGTCGGTGAATTTTGTATTGTAACGTCGGGAAGAATTGTTAATGTTGAAGAACTTGCTGATGCGATGATGAAAAAAGGAATTTGTTTCAGCGAATTCAGCAAATTCCATGTTAACAGCACTGAACTTGTCGCAAGAATTATTGCTGATGAAGATACCATAGAAGACGGTATAAAAAAAGTTTTTAACAAAATAAAAGGATCGTGTTCTTTACTTATTTTAACGAGACGCGGTATTTATGTTGCAAGAGATTTTTTTGGAAGAACCTCTTTGGTTCTCGGAAAAAACGAAGATTCTTTTGCCGTATGTTCGGAAACGTGTTCTTTTTCAAATTTAGGTTATGAAACCGTAAGGGATTTAAATCCCGGAGAAATTGTTTTAATGACAGAAAACAACATTAAAACAATAGATAAAGGACATAATATCAGACAAGTTTGTTCATTTCTTTGGATATATACAGGGTTTCCCGCATCAAATTATGAAGGGTTAAATTCCGAGATAATAAGAGAAAAGAGCGGAAGGCTTCTTGCGAGAAGAGATAAAGGAATAGATGCCGATTTAGTAGCCGGAGTTCCTGATTCAGGTCTTGCACATGCCGTAGGATATGCAATGGAATCAGGTCTTCCTTTCAGAAGACCCCTTGTAAAATACACGCCTACATACGGGAGAAGTTATGCGCCTCCTACGCAGCATCTGAGGAATATTACTGCAAAAATGAAACTTGTGGCAATAAAAGAAGTAATTTTCGGCAACAGTCTTGTTCTGCTTGAAGATTCTATTGTTAGAGGAACGCAGCTTAAAAATTTTACTGTTGAAAAATTATGGAATGCCGGAGCTAAAGCTATACATGTAAGGCCTGCTTGTCCTCCGTTAATGTTTCCCTGTATATATGCAAATTCGACAAGAACAAACAGCGAACTTATTACAAGAAGAGCGATAAAAGAAATTGAGGGAAAAGATATTGAGGATATTTCTGAGTATTTAGATCCTAAAAGTAAAAAATATGAAAAAATGGTTGAATGGATAAGAAAGTATTTAAATATTACTTCATTGAAATATCAGACATTGGAAGATATGATAATTGCCATAGGATTGCCTGAAAACGATTTGTGCACTCATTGTTGGAACGGAAAAGAATGCAAAGGATGTATAAATGAAAAAGTATAATAAAATAATTTTATACTCTTTGAGCAGCTGTTTTTGGTGCTCTAAAATTAAAAAACTTCTCAAAGAGCTGAATGTTGAATTTGAAGAAATTTATGTTGATTTGTTGAGTGATGAAGACAGTTTAAAAGTTATGGAGACTCTTAAAGAAAATGAAACTTTTCCAGTGTTAAAACTTGACAATGATTACATTATTGGGTATAAAGAAGAGTCTGTAAGAAAACTTTTTCAAAATTAATTTTTTTGGGGCTGTAGCTCAGCTGGGAGAGCGCTTCGTTCGCAACGAAGAGGCCGTCGGTTCAATCCCGATCAGCTCCAGTTTTTTATTTTATGTTAGATTTTTATTTCTTTCCGAAGTATGATTCCACAACAAAGATTAACTGAATATTTTCGTATTTGTTAAAAAATACGCGATGTACAACATTATTGCTAGAGTTATAGTTTTTTTGCAATTTTATGAAAAAAATATATAATAGACTGAAAAACTAAATCAGTCGAAAGGTTTTTTTAATGCCTCAAACAATAAAATATGAAAAAGACCGCTTAAATACTTCTTCTGAAATTTATAATAAAATAATTAAAAAAAACAGTGTTTTTATATATTTTTTTATTGACAATTATTCACTATAAGTTGTAAAATTTAAACATTATTTATTGAGTGAAAGCAGCACAT
Source organism: Endomicrobiaceae bacterium (assembly GCA_041672565.1). Classification (GTDB taxonomy): domain Bacteria; phylum Elusimicrobiota; class Endomicrobiia; order Endomicrobiales; family Endomicrobiaceae; genus Praeruminimicrobium. The sequence continues at coordinate 6,807 of JBAYZJ010000015.1, read as the reverse complement.
TAAGGTATTCTATGAATTTAGCGCCAGAAGTATTATTTAATATCGCCGGTTTTCCTGTAACAAATACGATTATAACGACACTTATTACTGATTTTATAATCGTGGCTTTAGTTATTATTTTCAGACTGACAATATCTTTATATCCTAAAATGTTTCAAAATATTATGGAATCGGTAGTTGAATATTTTTATGATTCCACGAAAGATATCGCCGGTTCAAGAGTTTCTTTTATTTATCCGTGGGTTTTAACTTTTTTTATTTTTATTTTTATAGCAAATATAATAGGTTTGTTCCCGGGCTTTGAAACAATCAGATTTCATCCTTTGGGAAATTTATCAGAAGAAGGCGTTCCTTTATTAAGAACGGCGACAAGCGATTTGAATTTAACTGCGGCTTATGCCATTACATCAATAGCAATGACGCATTTTTATGCCGTTAAATATACGGGCGTAAAAAATTATATAGGAAGATTTATTTCTTTTCAAATGTTCCCGATATTTATGTTTGTCGGATTATTGGAATTTATCGGAGAATTTACAAAAATTATTTCTTTGGCATTCCGTCTTTTCGGGAATATTTTAGCCGGAGAAGTTGTATTGGGGACGATGTCTTCAATGATGGCTTTCGGCGTTCCTATTCCGTTTATGATGCTGGAAGTAATGGTGGCTCTTATACAGGCTATAGTTTTTGCAATGCTTACAATGGCGTTTATGAATATTTTGACGGAAAAACATTAGGAGGAAGTATGACAATCACATTGACTGGCGGTATTATTATTGCGGTTGGAAGTTTAGGCCCTGGTTTAGGAATCGGTTTTATAGGAGCGAAAGCGGTGGAAGCGATCGGAAGAAATCCTGAGGCTTCGGGGAAAATAATGGTTAATATGCTTATTGCCATGGCATTTGCAGAAGCTATCGCTATTTATTCTTTAATTTTCGCATTTATGAAGTAAACTATGGAAATATTTAATTTATTAGGATTGGAACCTAAACTTTTTATAGCGCAAATTGTCAACTTTATAATTTTATTTTTTATTTTGAAGTTGTTTTTATATAAGCCTGTTTTGCAGATGCTTGAAGAAAGAAACAAAAAAATAAAGCAGGGTCTTGATGATGCCGAAAATGCTAAAAAGACTCTTATAAGCGCTGATAACGAGAAAGTCGGTATTTTAAAAGATGCTAAATTGAATGCTGATAAAATTTTGGAAAATACAAAAATGTCTGCTGAGCTTATTAAACAAAAAACTTCCGAAGATGCAAAAAAGCAGGCGGCCGATATTGTTGAAAATGCAAAAAAGCTTGCCAAAGACGAATTTGACAAAGCAAACAGACAGGTAGGTGAAATTTCTGTTGATCTTTCAAAAAAGATTGTTTCAAAAATTTTGTCTGAAATATTTACTGAAGAAGAAAAAAATGCAGTTTTGGCTAAAGCTGTAAATAAGATTGAGAACGGCGGTTATGAAAAGACAACAAATTAAACAATTTGCACAAACTGTTGCTTTTACGGGAGAAATATCCGAAGATGTTTCAAAATGGCTTTTAAAGAATTTAACAAAAGCCGAAATGAAATATTTTGTCAAATGTTTATCTGCCGAAATAAAAGAACTTACCGTTACTGCAAAATATGCCGGTGAGCCGTCGGATGCCGTAAAAAATAAAATTCAACAAATGTTTCGGGATAAAAAGATTGTTTACATAAGGGACGATGAAGAAATCGGCGCAGGAATTAAACTTGAATTCGGTGATTATATCCTTGACTATACAGTCTCGGCTATGATCGTAAAAATAATGAAAGGTATAAAAGAGAGATTATGAAACCAGAAGAACTTATAAAACAAATAGAGGAAAAACTTTATTCGGTAGACATTAATCCCGAACTTATAAATTACGGGATTGTTGAAACCGTAGGAGACGGTATTGTGAAAGCGACTGGGCTTTCAAGCGCAGGATACGGAGAAGAAGTTGAATTTGAAAATAAAGCAAAAGGTCTGGTTTTAAACTTGGACGAAGATGCTGTATATATAGTTTTATTATCCGAAGATGAAATCACAAGAGGAATGAAAGTTTCAACAACAGGCAAAATTTTAGGAATAAATGTTTCCGATAAGTTAATCGGAAGAGTAATTAATCCGATGTGTGCTCCTTTGGATGAAAAAGAGCTGAAAATTGATGACGGGAAACTTTATCCGTTTGAAAAAATTGCCGCCGGAATTATTGAAAGAAGCCCTGTTGACAGACCTATAAAGACGGGAATTAAAGCAATAGATTCAATGATTCCTATCGGAAGAGGTCAGAGAGAACTTATAATAGGCGACAGAAATACAGGCAAAACCGCTATAGCCGTTGACACGATAATAAATCAGAAAAAACTTGATTTGGGACTTAAAAGAGTTATTTGCATTTATTGCGCAATCGGACAAAAGAGGTCTAATATCGCTTCGATAGTCGCAAGACTTAAAGAAACCGGAGCAATGGATTATACTGTTGTAGTTTCTGCAACGGCATCAGATCCTGCATCAATGCAGTATGTCGCTCCTTTTGCGGCATGCGCTATAGGCGAATATTTTATGGAAAAGGGAGAGGATGTTCTTGTTGTTTATGATGATTTAACAAAACATGCCTGGGCATACAGACAGCTTTCCTTGCTTTTGAGAAAGCCTGCGGGAAGAGAAGCATATCCGGGAGATATTTTTTATTTACATTCAAGACTTCTTGAAAGAGCTGTCAGATTATCAGATAAGAACGGCGGAGGAACTCTTACGGCTCTGCCTATAATTGAAACGCAGGGCAATGATGTTTCCGCTTATATTCCTACAAACGTAATATCTATTACGGACGGACAAATTTATCTCGAGGGAGATTTATTTAATGCCGGTGTAAGACCCGCTTTAAACGTAGGTCTGTCAGTTTCAAGGGTAGGAGGAGCGGCGCAGACAAAACCTATGAAGCAGCTTGCGGGACCTGTTCGTTTGGAACTGTCACAGTTCAGAGAACTTCAAAGTTTTGCCCAGTTTGGAAGTGATTTGGACGATGAAACATTGAAAAAAATCAACAGAGGAAAAGTTCTAACGGAAATTTTAAAGCAGCCTCAATATAATCCTTATGATGAAGCGTCGGAAATAATAGCAATATATTCCGCAACATCAGGTTGTTTGGATGATGTTCCCGTAGAAAAAGTTATGGAAATAGAAAAAAAGATTATTGATTTTATAAAATTAAATAACAAGGATTTGATTTCAAAGATTTCCGAAAATAAAAAAATTGATACGGTTGTTTTGGAAGAATTAAAAAAAGCGATATCTGAATTTAAGAAAACATTGATTTAACGGGATTGAAAATGGCAGAAAGTTTACAACAGGTAAAGAAAAGAATAAAAACGGCAAACAGCATAGCTCAGATTTCAAAAGCTATGGAGATGATTGCCGCATCAAAAATAAAAAAAGCGCAGAATGCCGTTGAAAAAAACAGACCTTATGCCGAAAGAGTAAAATATATTGTGCAAAAAATTTTAGCGGAAAATAATGAAAATACTTTGAGTTCTTATTTTTTGGAAATCAGAAAGAAAAATATTAACAACAAGCTGGTTTATGTTATTTCTCCTGATAAAGGTTTATGCGGCGGGCTTTTGGCAAATGTTTTTAAACAGGTTTCACAGAATGTTTCAAAAAAAGATTATGTTGTTGCTATAGGTAAGAAAGCTCAGAATTTTTGCGTAAAGAACGGATATAATGTAATTGCATCTTTTAATATGGGGACGATTTTTCCTAAATATGCGGATATTTTCCCTATGCTGAAAATCATTCAGGAGTTGTACAGCGAAAAGAAAGTATCTTCTGTTGAAGTTATATATACTTATTTTAAAAACCGTTTGGTTCAAGAACCTGTCATAAAGGTTTTAGCTCCTATACAGAAAGATGAAAATTTTATAAACAAGGGAGATCATCTTTTTGAACCGTCTTCATCCGAAGTTTTAGAGAGTTTGATACCTTATTATTTTGAAGTTGTTTTTTATGATATACTTATGAATGCTTATGCAAGCGAGCAGGCTGCGAGAATGGCGTCAATGAGTAATGCAAAAGAAAATGCCAATGAGATTTCTTCTTCACTGACTATGGTATACAATAAATCCAGACAGGAAAAAATTACAAACGAAATATTGGATTTAGCTAACGGCCAGATTAAGAATATGATTTAAAAATTGTAAAGGAATAAAAAATGGTAAAAGACGATTTTAAAAAAGGCGAAGGTTTTGTTATCAGAGTTCAGGGACCTGTTGTTGATTTGAGGTTTAAAGATGAAACGCCGGATATATACGAGGCTCTTAATTTTGTGAATAAAGACGGTTCTAAACTCGTTTTGGAAACAATGTTTCAAATGGATAATTTTGAAGTGAGAACAATTGCTTTGGGCTCTACTGACGGCTTAAAGAGAGGGGACAAGTTTTTGAGAACTAATGCTCCTATTTCAGTGCCTGTAGGAGAAAAGACTCTCGGAAGAATCTTCAATGTACTTGGCAATCCTATTGACGGTCTCGGTTCTGTAGATTCTCAGGAATCGGCGCCTATTCATAAACCTTCTCCGTCTCTTTCAGAGCAAAAAACGACTCCTGAAGTATTGGAAACGGGCATAAAAGTTATAGATTTAATTTCTCCTTTTACGAAAGGAGGAAAAATCGGCATATTCGGCGGTGCGGGAGTAGGAAAAACCGTTATAGTTAAAGAGCTTATAAGAAATATAGCCATGGAGCATGACGGACATTCTGTTTTTGCCGGAGTAGGAGAAAGAACAAGAGAAGGAACTGACCTTTGGCTTGAAATGAAAGAATCAAATGTTTTAGATAAAACAGTATTAGTTTTCGGACAGATGAATGAACCTCCGGGAAGCAGAATGAGAGTTGCTCTGACGGGGTTAACTATGGCGGAGCATTTTAGAGATCAAAAAGGAGAAGATGTTCTTCTTTTTATAGATAATATTTACAGATTTGCGCAGGCTGGAAGCGAAGTTTCGGCATTGCTCGGAAGAATGTCATCGGCGGTAGGTTATCAGCCTAATCTTGCTCAGGATATGGGAGAACTTCAGGAAAGAATAGCTTCTACAAATAAAGGATCTGTTACTTCTGTTCAGGCTATTTATGTTCCGGCAGATGATTATACCGACCCTGCTCCGGTAACAATATTCTCTCATTTGGATGCGACAATTACGCTTGACAGAGCGATAGTAGAGCAGGGGCTTTATCCTGCCGTAAACCCTTTAACGTCATCATCAAGATTGCTCGATCCGAATAACGTCGGTCAGGAACATTATGATGTCGCTATGAATGTTAAAAAAATTCTTCAAAAATATAAAGACTTGCAGGATATTATTGCGATTTTGGGTATTGATGAATTATCAGATGAAGATAAGTTAATAGTTTCAAGAGCAAGAAAAATACAAAAGTTTCTGACACAGCCTATGTTTGTTGCTGAAACTTTTACGGGATTTGACGGGAAATATGTCAAATTGGAAGATACTATAAAAGGTTTTAAGGAAATAATTGAAGGCAAATATGATAATATTTCCGAACAAAACTTTTATATGGCTGGGACTATAGAAGAAGTTGTCAAAAGGGCTTCTAAATGAGCAATACTTTTAAGTTAGATATTTTATCTCCGGAAGGTTCTGTTTTCAGCGGACAGGTTACTCTTGCCAAATGTCCTACGTTGGCAGGGGAAATAACTATATTTGCAGGACATACGGCTCTTATTACAAAGCTTTCGAGCGGCGAGGTTGAAATAGAACAGGACGGAGAAAGAAAATTTATAGCCATTATGAGCGGTTTTTTGGAGGTTTCGGAAAACGTTGTAAGCATTATTGCAGATTTTGCCATAAGATCCGATGAAATTGACGAGCAAAAAATACAGGAAGCAAAAAAATATGCCGAGGAACAGCTTAAGAAAAAAGATAAAACATCTTCTGAAATTGCGGAGCATAATTTACAAAAAGCTGTTTTGGAGCTTAAAGTTTTTGAACACAGGAGAATAAAAAATAAAAACAAAGGAGTAAAATATTGAAAAACATTCAAATATATTTTTTCATTGTTGTTATATCGTTTCTTTCTGCATGTTCTTCTGTTCAAACAAAAGATATACCTGTAGTTACTACGTCAATGACTATTACCGAAAACGGTGATGAAATAGCGGCTGCAGCGCCTGTTTTTGTGGAAAAAAGGCTTGTTGCCGTTTCTGACGGCAAACCAAAAGAGTATGAATATGTTTTAAATGACAAAATTGTAGCAAGAGAAACTTTGAACGCAAAAGGTGATATTATCGCTTTTACCGGAGAAATGCCGAACGGTTTGGTTAAACAGTATGATATGGAAAAAAAATTAATGGCGGAAATGAATTATAATGCGGGTAAACTGGAAGGAGTTAATAAAGCATATTATCCTAACGGACAGTTGGCTTTTGTCAAGAATTACAAGAACGGGCTTTTAGACGGTCAGGTGAGAGAGTTTTATGATAATTCAAATAAAAAAACAGAGGCAGCTTATAAAGAAGGTCTTTTGAACGGTACTTTAAAAAAGTATTCTGCGACGGGAACATATCTTTCATCGGCTCAATATACCGACGGCGAACTTGACGGAACTTATAAGGAATATTTTGTAACAGGCATGCCTAGGATAGAAATAGAATATTATAAGGGCAAACAGGAAGGCGCTAAAAAAGAATATCATCCGAACGGAACTTTAAAATACCAGTATAATTATTCACAGGGATTATTGCAGGGAGATTCTAAAATTTATTATGAAGACGGTTCTATAAACAGAATT
>JBAYZJ010000014.1:0-19146 GCA_041672565.1 Endomicrobiaceae bacterium | reverse complement strand
AACAAAGAAAAAATAAATTTTAAGAAGGTTTCACAATAAAAAACAATCATACAAATTCGTATGATTGTTTTTTTTATTTAATATTTATTTTAGGAGTTCAATATATTTAGAGAAATGGTTACTTTTGTTCCTTTATCTTTCTCGCTTTCAATAACTAGTATTCCGTTATGCATTTCAATTACTTGGTTCGCAACCGTAAGTCCCATACCAACTGCTTTTGCAAGTTTTGTTGAGAACATAGGGTCAATGCAATTTTCAAGAGTTTCATTGTCCATACCAATACCGTAATCCAGAATTTCAGTCTTTACCGTATTGTTTTCAATATTCATTTTAATTATTACTGTGCCTTTGTTTTTCATCGCATCTTTTGCGTTTGTTATTATATTTGTAAAAACTTGCTTCATCCTTTCGGCATCTGCATATATCTGTGCCGGTAATAATTGTAATTCAAATTCAATTCCTTCAATTTTTGTGTCATTCACGGCTTGGGTAATGATGTCCTGTAAATTGCAGGGAGTTTTTGTAAGCTGTTTGACTCTTGTCATATCAAGCAAATTAGTGATTCTTGTATTTAAATTGTTTACTTCTGTCGACAATAATTTCAACATTGCATTTTGTGTTTCGCCTTCCGGTTTTAATGCTTTTGAAAAATAATAAGCGATATTAGAAAGACCTCCTACGACGTTTTTTAAATCATGCGAAGCTACCGATGCAAACTTTGCTATTACTTTGTTTTTTTCGGCATTTAATTCTTTCTTTGTTAAAGTATATGTTTTTTCAGGCATAACATTACTTCCTTATTTTATTTATTAAATTTATTATGTCATCTATTTCAAAAGGCTTGGTCAAATAAAAACATCCTTTTTTCTTTAGAGATTCGACATTTGCTTCATCCTGTAAGATATAGATTGCTCCTATGTTAGGCATCAGTTTGTGCAATTTATCGTGGAAATCGGTTATGTTTGTTTCTATTTTTGTGTTTATAAGAACAGTGTCAAAAAAACAGTATTTTATTTCATCAAAAAAATTCTGAAAATTATTATAAGGAATCAGGTTAAATTTCTTTTCAAGTAAAGACGCTCTTAAAGGGATAAACTCGTCTGATTCTGCGTTTATCATGGCAATATTGTATTTTCTGGTTTCTTTTCCTAATATATCAAAAACCTGTGGTATGCATATCGGAGTTTTTATAAAAGATACAGCGCCTATTCCTCTGAATTTATCGAGAATATTGTTGTCTTCTTCACTGCCTACAAGTATTGTTTTTGGTATTGAGCCCGTCATCTCTTTTAATTTCTCAAGTATAGAGATACTTGTGTTCGCATCATTGTCTATGCTTAATATGAGAATATCAGGTTTATGCTTAAACATAAAATCAATTTTATTCATATCCATATCGGTCGTTGCGACATTAAGACCGCTGTGTTTTAACGAACTCAGGAAGTTTGAGTCAATATTTGCTTCGTTATCAACAACGACAGCGAAAGGTCTGGACGTTACGTCTTTAATAGTTGATAAAACAGTTCCTATTTCAAAAGGCTTGCTTAAACATGTAAAAGCTCCTAAATTCAAAGCTTCAACTATTAAATCATTTAAAGCATAAGCAGTCATCATAACGCCTATAATATCGGGTCTTATTTTTTTTATCAGTTTGAATGTTTCTGTTCCTGTACGGCCCGGCATTCTGATATCTGAAAATAAAATGTCAAAAGATTCTTTTTCGGCCATTTCTACGGCTTTAAATCCGTCTTCGGCAGTTTTAACTTCAAAACCTTCAAGTTCCAAAATACTTGCCAAAGAAAATCTTAAAGCGTCCTCATCATCCACAACTAAAATTTTCAGTTTCTTTTCCATTTCAATCCCCTATGAGAGTGGAAGCTCTATTGTGAAAGTCGTTCCAATATTTTTTTTGCTTTTTACGGATATTTTCCCCAAATGAGCTTCTATAATTTCTTTTACTATAGGCAGACCTAAACCGATGCCTTTTAATTTAGTTGTAAACAGCGGTTCAAAAAGATGAGATTGTGTTTCAGTATCCATGCCGCAGGCATTATCTTCAATAATAAGAATAAAACTCTTATATTCTTTTTTTGCAATGATTGTTATAGTGCCGCCTTCTGGAGGCATTGCGTCTCTGGCGTTGGAAACTAAATTTATGATAACCTGGGTTATCTTATCAGGGTCTATTATTGCAGTAAACGATTCAAAATCTTTTAATATATTTACTTGTTCCGGCAAAGTTACGTTTAACAAAGCTTTTTCAATAAAAGAATCTATTTTTACTTCAAGTTTATTTAATTTTTTTGTCTTTGAATAATCAAGCAAATCCGTGATAATTTTATTTGCTCTTTGCACTTCCGAAGACAGCATATTTACCATTTGTTTAGATTTATCATCGCTGAAAGCGCCCATTTTCGCAAGAAAATATGCAATATTTTTAATACCGGCAAGAGGATTTCTCAATTCATGGGCTACGGAAGAAGCTAATCTACCGATGGTTGCAAATTTTTCGGATTTTATTAAATCCTGTTGTATGTTTTGAACCTTATCCAACGTTTCTTCAAGTTCCTGGCTTCTTTGTTCAAAAGCAATTTTAAGGTTTAAGAGTTCCTTTTTTTCTTTATTTAATTCTCTTATATGCACTTCCATTTCAGTCGCCATTGAATTGAAAGATATTGCTAAATCCCTGAATTCATCTCTTGAATTTAACGGAACCCTGTAGCCTAAATTGCCCATAGCTATTTTCTTTGTTCCTATTATAAGTTCCTGTATAGGTTTTACAAGAATTTTTATCAAAAATATCGCAATAATTATGCCGGCTAATACGACTATAAGAGTAAGAAATACTATGCTTTTTGACATTTTGTCTATTTGATAATTTATCCTTTCAAGAGTAAGGCCTACTCTGACAACGCCTATTATGACGCCGTTGTCGGGAGCCGAAAAAGAATTTTGGTAAGAAAGAGAATTTGCGGTATTCATATAGTCATAAGAAATTATAGGAACTATAATTTCAATAACTTCTCCTATTCCAGATATAACGCTTACGCCTTTTTGGAGTCTTGTTTTTTCAAGAGCCGATATTGAAGAAGGCTCTATAGGAGTAGATGTGATATATTGATCGATTAAATGGTCAGAAATGGAAGATTCTGATAAAGGAATTCCGTTTTTATCATAAATTATGGAATATAAAACATCCTCTTCTTTTATTGTGTTTTTTGTGAGATGTGAAAGAAATTCTTTGCTTACGGTAGTTACTCCGTATTCGCTGGAATTTGCCAAAGTATGGGCTAAAATAATAGCTCTGTTTTCTACAAAGCCTCTCAGTAAAAGAGTCTGTCCGTTAATAAAAAACCATGTTAAAACTAGCGACGTAAATATTATAACGACCGATATTATTATAACGAACTTAAAACTTAAGCTGAAAGATAATTTTTTTTCCATAAGCTCTTTTGTTCTTTTAGGGATGTTATTAAATAAGCCGACGAGAGGACTTGAACCTCCGACCGATGGTTTACAAAACCATTGCTCTACCAACTGAGCTACGTCGGCAACAAAACAAATTTTTACGAGACAAAGAATACCAAAAAAATATTTCTTTGTCAATTTTATGCCGGCAGAATATTCTTGACTAAAAATTAATATTATTATAAAATAAAAAAGAAGCCGAGATGGTGGAATTGGCAGACACGTGAGACTCAAAATCTCAAGTTGCTCAGGCGACGTGTGGGTTCAAGTCCCACTCTCGGCATATTTTTTAACGACTACGCTGTAGTCGTTATTTTTATTTGTTTCGTATAGAATATCCAAAAAAATGTTAAGATTTAAAAAGATTATGATAAAATAAAAAAAGGCTTACATTTATTGTAAGCCTTTTTTTTAAGTGGTTGCGGGGGCAGGATTTGAACCTACGACCTTCAGGTTATGAGCCTGACGAGCTACCGGGCTGCTCCACCCCGCGATTAACAACCAACATAAGCTATTTTATATTTTAAAATATGTTTTGTCAAATATATTGTTGTTTTTGACACTAAAAGCTTTTTTTTATAAAATTCAAAAGATATGAAAAAGAGAAAAGGTTTCTTTATAACCGTTGAAGGGTGTGAAGGCTGCGGTAAGTCGACGCAATCTGAGCTTTTAAAAAAATATTTGAACGAAAAAGGTTTGAAAGTCTTTTTAACAAGAGAGCCAGGCGGCAGTATTGTCGCAGAACAGGTAAGGAATATTTTATTGAATCCGAAGTTAAAGATTTCTCCTGTCTGTGAATTGATGCTTTATGAATCTGCCCGCGCCCAGCATGTTGAAGAAATAATAAAACCTAATTTAGAAAAAGGAAACGTTGTTATTTGCGACCGTTTTACGGATTCAACTCTTGCATATCAGGGGTATGCAAGAAAGATAGATATGAAAACGATAGAAAAACTTAATGATATTGCGACATATTCAATTAAACCCGATTTAACAATTTATCTTGATATAAAACCTTATATAGGAATACGAAAAGCAAAATCGGCATCAGGGAAAAAAACTTTTAAAAACGGAGACAGAATCGAAAGGGAAAATATTGCTTTTCACAATGCAGTAAGAAAAGGATTCCTTGATCTCGCAAAAAAATTTCCGAATCGAATTAAGACGGTTAAAACAAATTCGGTTATTGAAAAAACTCAGAGAGATATCAATAAAGAGATAGACAAATTTTTTATAAAAAAGAAAATGTATGTTTAAAAATATAATAGCCCAAAATAAAGCTAAAGCTATTATTTCCGAACAGATAAGAAATAATAAGATTCCTCACGCATATATTTTTATGGGTGAAAACGGAATCGGTAAAAGTATGATGGCTTTGGAGTTTGCGAAGGTTTTAAATTGCACGATAAACGATTACACAAAAACAGACACAGGGGCATGTAACCACTGTGCTGCATGTGAACAAATTAATAAAGGTTCATATCCTGATTTGCATATTATAAATTTTGAAAAACAGGCAGAAATTTTGGAAGAAGACGTCGATAAGCAAAAAACGCTTAAAATTGACATAATAAGATATATGCAAAAACAGGTTTACATGAAAACAGCAGAGGGAAAGTGGAAGTTTTTTATTTTGGAACCTGCCGAAAAAATGACGACAGCTGCCGCCAATTGCCTTTTAAAAACTTTAGAAGAACCTCCTGAAAATACGATAATTATTCTTATCGCAAAACATAAGGAAACTATACCCGTAACAATAGTTTCAAGAGCTCAAACCGTTTTTTTTCAGCCTTTGCCTTCAAATGAAATAGCTGTTTATTTGCAGCAGCAGCATTCTTTGAGTCCTGAAAATTCTTTAAAAATAGCTAATTTATCCGATGGGTCTATAGAAAAAGCGGAAATGCTTATGCTTAATACTCAAAATGAATATTCAACTTTATGGGCGGAATTAAACAGCAGAAAATTAGCGGCTGTAGATATTTTAAATAAAAGCAAGCAAATTGCAAAAGACAGAAAATCAGTAATGGAGGCGATAGATATAATGATTGAAAGCGCCGTGAAAAATTTCAGAAGGGAGCCTTATAAGTATACTGATGTGATAGAAAAAATAATAGAAAGCAGAAAATATTTGAATCAGAATGCCAATCCCAATACGGTTTTGGATTATTTGTTTACATATATAAATTCAAAAATAAAATAATGGAGATATAAATGACTATAGCAGTCGGAGTTATTGTTAGAAGAATTAAAGAAAAAATTTATGCGCAGACCGGACAATATACAATAGAGCTGAACGATAAAGTAATTGTCGAGACTGAACACGGCGTTGAGTTCGGCGTAGTTTGTGAGAAAGAAAAAAATATTGCCCAGTCGAAAGACATATATATCGGGAAAATAATAAGAAAAGCAAATGAGTATGATTTAAAAAGACTTCAAAATAATGATAATAAAAACCATCAAGCGCATTCCATGGTTGCAAAAGAAATAGAAAAGCATAAGCTTGATATGAAGCTTACTTGTGTGCAATATACTTTTGACAGAACAAAGTTGTTTATTTATTACACTTCCGAAACAAGAGTTGATTTCAGGGAACTTATCAAAGATTTGGGACATATATTAAAAACAAGGATACAAATGGTGCAGATAGGAGTAAGGGACGAATCAAAAATAGTAGGAGGAATCGGAACCTGCGGACAACAATTATGCTGCCAGATATTCCTTAAAGATTTTAACTCTGTAACCATAGATATGGCAAAGGATCAGGATTTATCGTTAAATACGGCAAAATTGTCCGGATTGTGCGGAAGGCTTATGTGTTGTCTTGCTTATGAGCACGAACAATATCTTAAGATTAAAAACAGTATGCCCTATGTCGGCGCAAAAGTAAGTACGCCTGGCGGTAAAGGCACAATATTGTCAATTGACTGTATTAAGGAATCGGTTAATGTTGAACTAGGAGAAAATAATATAAAGACATACAAAACTTCACAAATTAAATCTGTTGATAATAATAAAGAAAGAGACAGAAAAGATAAAAAGTAAAAAACACAGAAATAATATATAAATTTTACTTTTTAAAACATATTTAGTATTTTATTGAGCAAAATATTAAGCAAGCGGAGATGAATAAATGAATGTACCAAATGAATTGTTTTATGCAAAAACTCATGAATGGGCAAGGAAGGAAGGAAACAAAGTTTATGTCGGCATTACCGACCATGCACAGCATGAAATTACCGATATTGTTCATATAGAGCTTCCTGAAAAAGGCAAAAAATTTACCAAAGCCCAGCCTTGTGCAGTCGTTGAGTCCGTTAAATCTGCATTTGATATATACAGCCCTGTATCAGGAACAGTAGTTGAAGTGAACGAAGAACTTTTATCAAGTCCTGAAATTATAAATCAGTCACCTTATGAAAAAGGGTTTTTTTTCGTTTTGGAAATGGAAGATGAAAAAGACCTGAAAGATTTGATGACTGCCGAGCAATATAAAAAATCCCTTTAAGGCAAAAAAATGAATTACATCCCGGTAAATGAGCAGGACAGAAAAGAGATGTTGAGCCGTATCGGAGTAAACAGCATCGAAGAGTTGTTGTCACTTCAAATTCCTGAATATTTGAGAGCAAAAAAATTAAACCTTTCGGAAGGATTGTCTGAACAGGATTTATTGGCCTTGTTTAAAAAATATGCAGGCAAAAACAAATCAAATTTAGTTTGTTTCAGAGGAGCGGGAGTTTACGACCATTTTGTTCCGTCTCTTGTGGAAGAAATCGTCGGCAGGTCCGAATTCTCTACGGCTTACACTCCTTATCAGGCTGAAGCAAGCCAGGGGACTTTGCAGGCTGTTTTTGAATATCAGAGTATGATATGCGAACTTACCGGTCTTGACTGTGCGAACGCTTCAATGTATGACGGGGCAACGTCTGTAGCTGAAGCAGTATTGCTTGCCGTAAGAACTTCAAGAAAAAATAAAATTATTATTTCTTCTGCCTTAAATCCTGAATATCTTGCGGTTGTCGAAACTTATACAAAAAATCTTGACATTGAGATTGTTAAAATAGAAACGGATGAAAAAACAGGCGCTTTGAACAAAAATGTTTTAGAAAGTAAGATGTCAGATGATATAGGCGCCGTTGTCGTTCAGTCTCCTAATTTTTTCGGAGTTGTTGAAGATATGCAGGCTTTGTCGGAAACGGCGAAAACTAAAGCTGCGCTTTTTGTAACAGTTGTAAATCCTGTATCATTAGGTATTTTAAAAACACCTTGTGAATACAATGCTGATATCGCCGTAGGCGAAGGCCAGGTTTTTGGCAATCAGATGTATTTAGGAGGATTGACATTCGGATTTTTAGCGGTTAAAAAAGCTTTGGAGTGGAAAATACCCGGCAGAGTTGTAGGGCAAACTGTAGATAAAAACGGTAAAAGAGGCTTTGTCCTTACTCTTCAATCTCGGGAACAGCATATACGCAGAGAAAAAGCTACATCTAATATTTGCACTAATTCGGCATTGAACGCTTTTGCAGGATGCGTTTATATGTCATGTCTCGGAAGCAGCGGTATTAAAGAACTTGCGGAGACAAACATATCAAAAGCCAGATATGCTTTTAACGCAATAAAAAAACTTGACGGATTTGAACCTCTGTTTTCTGATTCTTTCTTTTTTAATGAATTTATTTTTAAAACGGCAAAAAATATAAAAAAGATTGAAAAGGCATTGTTAAAGGAGAATATTTTAGGACCTTTAAATCTTGGCGCTTTTAACAAAAAATATAAAAATTCTTTAATGTTTGCCGTTACTGAAAAGAGAACAAAACAGGAAATAGATAAATTAACCGATATTTTAAACAGAGCATAAAAAATGAATAAACTTTTAAATGAAATTAAATCAAACAGAAATGAAAACAGAATAGTAAAATGTGATGTCCCTTATGATATTTCGATTGATGATAAATACAAAAGACAAAAAAATCACAATATCCCTAATCTTTCAGAAAGCACTTTATTAAGACACTTTACAAATTTATCCAGAAGGAATTATTCGTTGAGCACGACATTTTATCCTCTGGGTTCATGTACTATGAAATATAATCCTTTAGTTAATGAAAAAATTGCCAAATTTGAAGAATTTTCTTCGATACATCCCTATCAGCCTGAGGATACAATACAAGGCACTCTTGAAGTGATGTACGAACTGGAGAGAGGATTGTGTGAAGTTTCAGGTATGGATTATTTTACTTTACAGCCGGCGGCCGGAGCGCATGGCGAATATACGGGGCTTTTGATTATAGCCGAGTATTTTAAAAATAAAAAAGAAAAAAGAAAAAAAATTATAGTTCCTGATTCTGCGCACGGAACAAATCCTGCTTCGGCGGCTCTTGCAGGGTTTGAAATTATTTCGTTGAAATCCGATGAGAACGGAATAGTTTCTCCTGAAAATCTTAAAGAAATTCTAAATAAAGATGTTGCTTGTATGATGCTGACGGTTCCTAATACTCTCGGCGTTTTTGAAAAAAAGATTTCAGAAATTTCAGAGATTCTTCATAAAAACGGATCGTTGCTATATTATGACGGTGCGAATTTAAATGCGGTTATGGGAATTGTAAAACCGGCGGATATAGGTTTTGACGTAATGCACATTAATTTGCATAAAACTTTTTCGACTCCTCACGGCGGCGGCGGTCCTGGAGCCGGACCTGTCGGTGTAAAGGCGTTTCTAAAAGATTTTCTTCCGATACCTGTGATTATAAAGGAAAATGATAAATTTAAAGTTTCTTCAGGCGGTAAAAAAAAGTCAATCGGTAAAATGAAAGCGTTTTTTGGTAATTTTCCTGTTTTGCTTAAAGCATGCGCATATATAAAGTCTTTGGGCGGAGCAGGTTTAAAAGAAGCTTCGGAACAGGCAGTTCTAAATGCAAATTATGTATTGTCAAGTTTAAAAGATAAAGTTTCAATCCCTGCGGGAAATGTGTGTATGCATGAATTTGTTCTTTCGTCAAAAGGTCATTTAGGGGAAGGAGTTAAAACTTTGGATGTTGCAAAGAGACTTTTGGATTACGGGTATTATGCTCCTACCATTTATTTCCCTTTAATTGTTGAAGAGGCAATGATGATAGAACCTACAGAAACGGAATCTAAACAGGTTTTGGACGAATTTATAGACGTATTATCAAAAATTATTGAAGAATCCAAAATAAATCCTGAAGTTCTTCGCAATGCTCCGGTAAATACCTATGTAAGCCGTCTTAATGAAGTTGAAGCCGCAAGAAAACCAAAATTACATTGGTAATTTAATTTATGCATTAAAAATAAAAAAGTCAGGCAGGTGAAAATCAGCCTGACTTTTTATTTAATAAAATTGTTGTAGAATATGGCATATTTTTTGTAAAATATTCAAATAATTAAGCAAAGAGGTTTTTTATGATAATACTTACAGGCGGAGCAGGTTTTATCGGCAGTTGTTTCTTGTGGAAGCTTAACCGTGAAAATATAGATGATATTTTAGTCGTCGATCATCTTAACGATAGCGAAAAATGGAAAAATCTTGTAGGTAAAAAATATAAAGACTATATGCAAAAGCAGGATTTTCTTGAATCGGTAAAATCAGGCAGAATACCTAAGCCGGAAGCTGTAATACATTTAGGCGCTTGCAGTTCCACAACTATGACTGACGCAAATTATTATATTCATAATAATTTTGAATATTCAAAAACGCTTTCCTTATGGGCAATGGAATTAAATATTCCTTTTATTTATGCTTCTTCCGCGGCAACTTACGGAAACGGAGAGAACGGCTATGATGATACCGTTGATATAGACAAACTCGCTCCTTTAAATATGTACGGATATTCAAAACAAATGTTTGATTTATGGCTTTTGAGGAATAAATATCTGGATAAAGTTACCGGAATTAAATTTTTTAATGTCTTCGGCCCTAACGAATATCATAAAGGTTCAATGAAAAGTGTAATCTGTAAAAGTTATGACGACGTGGAACAAAAAGGCATAATGAATTTATTTAAATCTTATAAAAAAGAATACGGACACGGTGAGCAAAAAAGAGATTTTATCTATATAAAAGATGCGGTTGAAGTTATATGGTTTCTTCTTACTAATCCTAAAAACACAGGCATCTATAATTTAGGAACGGCAAAGGCAAGAAGCTGGAATGATATTGCAAATTCAATGTTCGCCGCGGTTGGCAGAAAATCAAATATTGAATACATTGAGATGCCTGAAATATTACAGGAAAAATATCAGTATTTTACGCAGGCTTCAATGGAGAAGATAAAGCTGGCAGGCTGCAAACATAATTTTATGCCGCTTGAAGATTCGGTTAAAGATTATTGTTCATATTTAAAAAATAAGTCTTATTTATAAATTGTATGAGGTTAAAAATGAAATTAGCAGATATAATTCCTAAACTGGCTAAGAAGTCTGTTCTTGTTGTAGGCGATACTATGGTTGATAAATTTATATGGGGAAAAGTTTCAAGAATTTCTCCGGAGGCTCCGGTTCCTGTCGTAGAAATTTCTAATGAAACTGAAACTTTGGGCGGAGCAGGGAATGTCGCAAGCAATATAACTTCTTTGGGGGCATCGTCATATTTGGTTACCGTAATAGGAAATGACAACGACGGCAGACATATGAAAGATATGCTTGAAAGTAAAAATATAAATACGGATTTTATTGTTGTCGATAAAAACCGTCCTACGACGATAAAAACAAGGATTATAGCCTCGCATCAGCAGGTCGTAAGAGTCGATAAAGAGATTAAGGGTTCTTTTTCAGGCGGAACCGAAGTCAGTATTTTAAAGAATATCGAAAAAGTTATGGAAAAGATTGACGGAGTAATAATATCCGATTATGCGAAAGGCGTTGTCAGCGAAAAAGTTTTAAAAAAAATAATAGCATTGGCTAAGAAAAAAGATATTCCCGTCACTGTCGATCCGAAAATTGAAAATTTCAAAAAATATAAGCATATTACATGTATGACTCCGAATACGAAAGAAGCGATAGAAGGAATGAATGCAAAAAATATTTCCTCTGATGACGAAATAGCGATGCTTGGCAATAAAATTTTAAAAACGTTAAAGTCCGAATCTGTCCTGATAACAAGGGGAGAAAAAGGAATGACGATAATTGAAAAAAACAATAAAATAACTCATATACCTACAAGAGCTAAAGAAGTTTATGATGTGACCGGTGCCGGAGATACCGTCATTGCCGCTATGACTTTGGGTTTGTCTGCAAAAATCGATTTGGTAAGTTCATCTGAAATTGCAAATTTTGCCGCAGGTATTGTCGTCGGTAAAGTCGGTACGGCGACAGTAACGCCGAATGAACTTATTCAGGCAATAGAGGATTTTGACAGAAAATGAAAACAGCCGTAGTTATTCCAGCAAGGTATGCGTCGTCAAGGTTTCCGGGAAAACCTTTGTTTATCATTAAGAATAAACCGTTGATTTTGCATGTAGTGAGCAAAGTCTCAAAATGTAAAAATATTGATTGTGTGGCGGTGGCAACGGATGATAAAAGGATTTTTAACGTTGTCAAAGATGCCGGATATACGGTCTATATGACTCCTAAAAATTTAAAAAGCGGAACAGACAGAGTCGCTTATGTTGCGCAAAAGTATTTAAAAAATTTTGATGTTTTTATAAATGTGCAGGGTGATGAGCCTTTGATTGGCGCCGGGTTAGTTGAAAAAATGGCGGACCAGTTTAAAATAGATAAAAAAGTTGAATATCTTACGTCTGCTTATAAAATGAAACGTACTGATGATATCTCTAATCCTAATATTGTCAAAGTTATATTTGACAAAAATATGTATGCAATATATTTTTCAAGATTTCCAATACCTTATCTTCGTGATAAAGGGAAATTAAAGATTGATTATTATAAACATATAGGAGTATACGGATACAGAAGAAAATTTGTAATAAATTTTTCAAAGATGAAACAAACCAGTTTGGAAAAAACCGAATCATTGGAACAATTGAGAGCTATAGAAAACGGTAACAAAATAAAAATTGTTATATCAAAAAAAGATTTGCAGGACGTTAATGTTTTTGATGATATAGCAAAAGTTGAAAAAAAATTATAATAAAAGTGGTATAATATGAAAATGAACGAAATTAAAATTAATAAAAAAATTACCATATCTAATAATTTGCCGTTATCTGTTATAGCCGGTCCTTGTATTATAGAGAGTAAAGATAAAGCTTTTTCTATAGCAAAAAAATTAAAAGAGATTTGTTCAGAATTAAAAGTGAATTTTATTTTTAAGGCTTCTTATGATAAAGCAAACAGATCTTCCATAGATTCGTTTAGAGGTCCCGGTCTCGAAAAAGGTTTGGCGATATTATCTTATATAAAAAATACTTTAAAAGTTCCTGTTATTACAGACGTACATTGTACTTATGACGTGGCTAAAGTGGCAGAAGTCGCGGATTTTATTCAAATACCCGCTTTTTTATGCAGGCAAACCGATTTGGTTATAGCATGTGCAAAAACTAATTTGCCTGTAAACGTGAAAAAAGGACAGTTTCTTGCTCCTGAAGATACTTTGCAGATAATAAAAAAAATTAAATCATGCAAAAACAATAAAATTTCACTGACTGAAAGAGGCTCAAGTTTCGGATACAGAAATCTTGTAGTTGATTTCAGGTCTGTTGAAATAATGAAAACTTTCGGATATCCGGTTATTTTTGATGCTACCCACAGCGTTCAGAAACCGGGCGGATTCGGTACTTCGACAGGAGGAGACAGAAAGTTTGTATTCCCTTTGGCAAAAGCTGCTGCGGCAGTCGGGATAGCCGCTCTTTTTGTAGAAGTTCATCCTAATCCCGAGAAAGCTCTTTCCGACGGGGCTAACAGCATAGATTTTAAGATGTTTAAAAATATTATGCAGGAAGTTATTAAAATAGACAGGGTTGTCAAGAAAAAATAATATGTCTAAAAATAAAAAAGAACATACATGGATGCCGTCCTTAAATTGGATGGGGAAAATGTTAATAATAATTTATGTTTTAATTATTATTGGTTTTTTATCTTTAAATATTTTGCTTAAACCTTATATGAGAAATATTCCGATTGAATTGACTCCTTGGCTTGATAAAACATCTTCAACGGAGAATAAATGAAGAAATATTCAAAACAATTTCTTTCCGATGCGAAAAAAATAAAATTAGTTGCTACGGATATAGACGGTGTTTTGACTGCTGGTGAAGTTATCCTTTTAGAAAATAATGAAGAAATAAAAATTTGGAATGTGAAAGACAGACTGGGATCAACTCTTTTGAAAAACCATCTTCCTGATGTTAAAATCGCATGGATAACAGGCAGACAATCTAAACAAGTCTCTTTAAGAGCAAAAGAATTGTCAGTTGATTATTTGGTTCAATCATGCAAAGATAAAAATAAAGCTCTTCTGCAGATTGCGAACGAAATGAATATAGATTTTTCGAATATCTTATACATAGGCGATGATATAATAGATATAAACGCTTTAAAGTACGCAGGCTTGTCTTTATGTCCTAAAGACGCTGCGGATGAAGTGAAAAAATGTTCAAAATATATTTCACAATATAACGGCGGGAAAGGCGTATTCAGAGAAGCTTGTGAGATTGTGCTTAAAGCTAATAATTTATGGAAAGATATTATCGGTTAATTTTATGAAAAAGTATATAAGAAAATGTTATTTTTACGGAGCATACATATTTTCAAAACTGGCGTTAGTGCTGCCTTATAAATTTTCAACAGGTAAATTGGCTGAATTTTTGGGAAGAATAGCTTATTATTTGGTAAAAGATGCAAGGAATAAAGCGAGAAAGAATTTGACTTTGTGTTTTCCTGAAAAGAGTTCGTCTGAAATTGAGGGTATTATTAAGAAAATTTTTATATATCAGGCGAAGAATTTTTTTGAACTGCTTAATTTTCCTAAAATGAATAAAGTATTTTTCCATTCATTGGCTTCAATGTCGGATAAGGATATAGAAATATATAAAAAAGCTCTTTCAAAAAATAAAGGACTTTTGATTGCGAGTGCGCATTGCGGAAACTGGGAAATGCTGGCATCAGGAGTAGCCGCCGAAAAATTTCCCGTAAATGTTATAGCAAAAAGGATATATATCGAAGGATTAAACAGAATGCTGGTTTCATACAGAAATTCTAAAAATGTAAAGGTAATTTTAAGATCTGAAAAAGATACTGCGAGAAAAATGCTGAAAGCTTTAAAAAATAATGAAATTATAGCTATGCTTATTGACCAGGATACTTCCGTTCAAAGCGTTTTTGTCGATTTTTTCGGAATCCCAGCTTCTACGCCTTCGGGACTTGCTACAATAGCTTTAAAAACAGGAACGCCTGTTATTATGACTGTAAGCAAAAGACTTCCTGATGATACTCATACTTTCATAGTGAGCGAAGAAATAGAACCGGATGAAACGACAAATAACTTTGAACAGGATGTAATAAATTTTACGGCTAAAGTTACAAAATATATAGAAAAATATATAAAAGAAAATCCTGAACAATGGGTGTGGTTTCATGAAAGATGGAAAACTAAACAAATATAAATATTTATTTATTGTTTTTTTTCTGACGGTTATGTTTACTTTTTCTTCTTGTTTGGAAGAAGAAAAAGTAATAGAGGAAACGCCTCCTACAACCGAGCAAACTATAGAGAATTTTGTCGTTACCGAAACGCAGGGCGGCAAAATAAAAACTATACTTGAAGCTGAATCAGCAATAATAGATGACGACCAAAAAAAAGCATATTTGTCATTGCCTAAAGTTAAATTTTACGAGAACGGGAAATATACTTCAATTCTTATAGCGGAATCCGGAGAAATCGATTTAAACACAAATAATATAAAAGCTTTGGGAAAATGTACCGTTGATACCGTAAGAAATGAATATTTGCAGACAAGAGATGTGTCTTATGATTCCAAAAAGAAATTAATATCTTCTGACAGTGATATTAAAATCACAAGAGGACAGGATGTTATCTACGGAAAAGGCTTTCAATCAGATACGGATTTAGACAATATTGTTATAAAAAAACAAAGGGCTGTAATTGATTCAAAAAAATAGTTTAATATTTATTCTTTTTATGTTTGTTTTTGTTTCGTTTTCTTTTTCGGAGGATTTAAAAGGGAAAACCGTAATTACAGGCGATTTGATGCAGATTAGAAAATCCGGCGAAAAAACAATAGTCAAAGGGAATGCTAAAATAGTAAGAGGGTCAAACACTGTGACATCGGATAAAATGACATATTATAAAAATAATTCAAATGTTGATGCCGAAGGAAATGTTAATTTTTCAGTCCATGATGAAGACGGAAATTTTCTTAAAGCTGTGTCTCAGGAAGCTGTTTATAATACTGATAATTTGAGTGGACAATTGTGGGGCGGCAGGCCTGTTATAGAATATAATCTTAAGGATTCTACCGATACGGTATATCTTTTTGCCGATAAAATATATGTTCATAATGATTTTGAATCTGCCGATGCGGAGGGGAATGTTGAAATTATTTCTTCTTCAGGAACAATTATATCAGATAATGCTCTCCTTGATAAAAAATCAAGCTCTTTATTTATGCATAAAGATGTTAAAAAACCTCAGGTTAACGCTTATCGAAATGACAAAGAAGCTGAATTTAAAGCGGATGAAATATCTTTGTTTTACAACAATAAGACTGTGAAAATGAATAAAAACGTCGAAGGTAAAATTACTATGGATTCATTAGAGGTGAAAGAATGATACTGTCTGCGCATTCATTATATAAAAAATACAAGCACAGAATGGTTGTAAATTCAATAAGCATAAAAGTTGAACAGGGAGAGATTGTCGGTTTGCTTGGTCCTAACGGAGCGGGGAAAACTACGACTTTTTATATGGTTGTCGGCTTGATAGAACCTTATGAAGGAAATATTTATCTTGATCAGAAAGATATAACATATGCTCCTATGTATGAAAGAGCAAGATCCGGTATAGGATATCTCCCGCAGGAAACGTCTATTTTCAGAGGGCTTACGGTTGAGGATAATTTGATGGCTATAGCGCAGACTTTGCCTATATCAAAGAAGGAACAAAAGGAAAGAGTTGATTCTTTACTTGAAGATTTCGGACTTACAAAATTAAGAAAGCAAATAAGCGTTACATTGTCAGGCGGTGAAAAAAGGAGATGCGAGATAGCCAGAGCTTTGGTCAATAATCCTAAATTTTTACTTTTGGATGAGCCTTTTGTCGGAATAGATCCGATAACTGTCTCTGATATTCAGGATATAATATCAAAATTAAGCAAGAAAGGATTGGGAATACTTATTACTGATCACAATGTCAGAGAAACTCTCGAAATTATAGACAGGGCATATATAATTTATGAAGGTAAAATTCTTCTTGAAGGAAATGCCGACGAACTTTTAAACAGCGCCGAAGCCAGAAAAGTATACCTTGGCGAAAACTTTAAGATGTAGCGGCGTAAAATTTTATGCTTTGTAAAAACTTCCAAACAAATATATGAAAAATCAAAAAATTATTATTTCAGGTCCTACCGCTGTCGGTAAAACAGATATAGCCGCCGCCGTATGTAAAAAAATAAACGGAGAAATAATTTCGGCGGATTCAAGACAGATATATAAGTTTTTAGACATAGGAACGAATAAAGACGGCGAATTAGGCGGAGATGATATAAGGCGGATAGACGGAATTCCACAGTATTTAACGGATATTATTGCTCCTGATAAAAAATATAATGCAAAAAATTTTGAGCAGGATGCGGAAACATACGAAAAGAAAATAATCAAAGAAAACAAAATACCTGTCATAGTCGGAGGAACGGGTTTATATATAAAATCATTTTTATACGGTCTTGACGATTTGCCTGATGCGGATGACGGCATAAGGAATTCGATTCAAAAAAATATTGATTCTTACGGATTGGAATATGTATATAAACAACTTGCGGAAGTCGATATTTATTCCGCGGAAAGAAACAAAGGAAACAGGCAGAGAATCATAAGGGCTTTGGAAGTATATAAACTGACAGGGAAAACGATGACTGATTTGTTGAATAGAAAAAAAATCAAAAATAAAAAATTTAAACACTTTGTACTTTTTAAAGACAGAGAAAAATTGTATCAAGACATAAATATGAGATGTGAAAAAATGATAAATTCAGGTATGATAGAAGAAACGGAAAAAGTTTTAAGTATGGGCTATTCTGCAGACAGTTATGCTTTAACCGGAGTCGGCTATAAACATATAATTCAATATCTAAAAAATAATATTACGAAAAAAGCTCTTATAGAACAATTTTCAAAAGATACAAGGCAATATGCAAAAAGGCAGGTTACTTGGTTTAACAGCCAGCGGAACGTTGAAATTATTAATCTCAGTGAAACATCAAAGAATGTTGTAATTCAAAAAATTTTAAAGTATTGACAAATTTAAAACAAAATGTTAGTATAGTCAAACAAAATATGATGAGGCTAATTTATGGGTGAAAAATTAAGTGAATCATTGGAAAATTATTTAGAGACCATAGCTTTTTTGAAGAGAGAAAATAAAGTAGCCAGAGTCAGAGATATAAGTAAAATGCTGAATGTTAAAAATTCAAGCGTTAACATTGCTTTGAATGTTCTTATGGATAAAGGTTTTGTTTTACATGAGAAATACGGATATGTAGATCTTACTCCGCAAGGACAGGTAATAGCGGATGATATTCAGAAAAAAGAAGATTTGTTGTTTTTGTTTTTACACGATATATTGGGCGTTGAAAAAGAAATTGCTCTTAAAGATGCCTGTAAAATGGAACATACCATAAGCGACGAATCTTTGGCTAAACTGATATATTTTGTAGGCTTGTTGGATAAAGAGCCTGTTTTGAAAAAAAATGTTCAGAAAAAAACGAAATAAAAAGTTGCTTTTATTTTTTTTAAATTTAAAGTTAGTTGAAACTAAGTTTTAATATATTAAGGTGTTAAGCATATGCAATACTTCTATATTTTATTTACTTTATTAAATGAAATGGCTCCATACTTGCTGCTGGGCTTCTTTTTTGCTGGATTATTGCATGTTTTTGTTCCGCAAGGTATTTTTTCAAAATATCTGTCAAAAAATAATTTTTTTTCTGTTTTTGCCGCGGCTTTATTCGGAGTTCCTTTGCCGTTATGTTCGTGCGGGGTTATTCCTGCGGCGATGGCTTTGCGGAAAGAGGGGGCTTCCCGCGGTTCCGTAATATCTTTTTTGATTGCAACGCCTCAAACAGGCATTGATTCAATAATGGCGACTTATTCTTTGTTAGGACTTCCTTTCGCGGTTATCCGTCCTATAGCGGCTTTTGTTACGGCGATATTCGGAGGGTTTGTCGCAAATATATTTTTAAAAAAAGAAAAAGATGATAATAACCAGATATCTTTTTCATGTTCTGCGGATGGGGCGGCCGGTATAAAAAATAAAATTATTTCCGCTTTAAAATACGGCTTTGTTGATATAATCAGAGATATAGGAAAAAGGCTTATTTTAGGATTAATTTTGGCTGCTTTAATTACTTACTTTGTACCTGCAAGTTTTTTCGGCATATTTGCAGGCAGCACTGTTTTAAGTATTTTATTTGTATTACTCTTGTCTGTTCCTATGTATATATGTGCTACAGGGTCAATACCTATAGCAAT